>CACZSC010000150.1 GCA_902783755.1 uncultured Ruminococcus sp.
AGGGAAACGGGCAGCCTGATATACCGTAAGATCAGGGAAGTTCGCGGATCATCCCGGTAAGCTCTATGGAATTGAAGGAGATAGCTGTGAAGAGTTTGCAGAACTCATCCATGCTCATATCCTCTTCATCGAGCCATTTTACGATCATAGTGACCATGCCCGATGCAAGTCTGACGGCGGAATATGATTTGTATTTTTGATTCTTCCATTCATACCTGTCGTAAACGCCTTCTATGATCTCCGTGATCGCAGAAGTGAAATCGTTTTTGAATTCCGAATCCAGGCTCGTTCCCATCAGCATCAGTATCTCGTTTTTCCTGTTAAGACACGCATGGAGCAGTCTCTTTATGACTGATTTTTTCAGAACGCCTTTTTTAGTAAAACTCTCCTGTCTCGTAAACACGGAAAACAGGCTATGCATCTCGATCAGGAACTCTTCCTTACATTCGTAGATAAGGTCGTATACGTCTTCGAAATGTCTGTAAAAAGTGCTTCTGTTTATGCCTGCGCTTCTGCATATCGAAGATACCGTCACGTTCTTTCCGCTCCTTGATAAAGAGAAAAACACTTCCTTTATTTTTTCTTCCGTTTTTGCGTTCTGAAAATCGTATCTGGTCACGTACTGTTTCATACCGGTCTCCCTGAAAAAGCGTGCAACACATTGTTGCATATTGTTTCTTGATATACCTATACACCTTTTCTATACTCAAATCAAGGTAGTAATGTTTTTCAGAAAGGAGCCCTTACACATGGACGGAAAAAGAAGATACGAAGACAACCTAAGGGTCATTCACGATCTTACCAGGTTCAGACCAACAGACAGGATACCCCACGGTTCGACAGACGCTTTCTGGCGCTATCATGATGCCGGATACAAACTGAGCGAAGCGCTGTTCGACCACAAGAAACAGACTGACGCGGTAAAAAAATTCTGCGAAAACTATCAGATCGACTGGCTGCTCGATAACGGTTCCAGAAATCCCATGCAGTTCACCAGCGTGCTCGGTCAGACCCAGTACCAGTTCGACGATGAAAACAACACCCTGATACTTAAGGAACAGAACCACTGGGATCCGGAATACTACGACATGTACATCGAAGATCCGCAGAAGGTGATCTGGGAAAAGATACTTCCAAGGAAGTACAGCAGGATGAACAAAAACTTAACGCCTGAACTGCTGGTGGACACGGCAGAAGCGTTTCTCAACAATGCCAACGCCATGAGTAATATAAGCAAGATCATCGCTGAGAATTCCGGAACGGTAGGCGTAATGGAAGAAGGCGTCACTCCAATATTCTTCCCGATGGAGATACTGTTCAATTTCTGGAGGGGATTCGTCGGGACGGCAGTGGATATGAGGCGTATACCAGAAAAAATAGATGCTTTAATGGATGCTATGTGGAACGACTCAGATCTGGATTCCATCAAAGGTATAGACGAGACAAACGGCGGTTTCAGTACGAACATAACCTTCCTTGCGCAGAATTCCCTTAACGCCAAACAATTCGAGCGGTTTGAGTGGCCGCATATGATGAAGATAGACCAAAGGCTCAGAGAAACGGGAGGGACCGGTTTCTTCCTCAGCGAAGGGACCACCATGCACATAACGGATCTCTTAAAAGACCTTACGCCCAAGACCTACTGTCTGTACGTGGAAAAGGACGATATCACAGAGCGCCGCAAAGCGTTGCCTGAAATGGCCATGCTCGGTGGACTGCCCGTAGACGTTTTGAGGGACTATACGCCGGATCAGGCTTTGGACTATACGAAGAAAGTCATTGAAGAGGTCGGCCCCAGTCTCATACTCAGCACAAACAAATTCACATGTAATCCGAAAGATATCTCGCCGGAGAACCTGAAAGCCATAGGCGAATATCTGCACAAGGATATAGATTTCTGACAGGAGGTAGGAACATGCTTCATCTTATGCTTAAAATAGGACTTCACAAAATGAAGAAGTATATGAAAAAGAACAACATAACTGATCTTTCAAAATGCCC
>CACZSC010000151.1 GCA_902783755.1 uncultured Ruminococcus sp.
GATGAACGGCATGAGCCTGGAAGATACCCAGAAGATGGTGGAGCGCCTGCGCTGGATAGGCATCATCGAGCAGAACAGGGCAAAGACTGAGGACAAACATCTTCAGTACGAGCTGCCGATCTTCGTCCCCGGCAGCGCCGAGTTCATGATGATGCAGGACAAGCTCACCGACGAGTTCCCGCAGCTGGCCACGTTCTTCAACCTCATGACCCAGCTGCCTCTGGCCGGCATCACCCAGATGGTGCCTCCGGGAGGAGCGGGCGTCGGAATGCACGTCATCCCCGTTGAGAAGGCCATATCCATGGAGAACGAATCCGTTCCCGTGGAGCACCTCTCGAGATGGATCGACATGTACGACAAGTTCGGCATCAGCGAGTGCTCCTGCCGCAAGCAGCAGGCCATGCGCGGCGAAGGCTCCGGCGAGATCCGCGGCGACTACTGCATAGGCGTGGGCGACATGGCCGAATACATGGACGACCGCGGCATCGGACACTACGTGACAAAGGAAGAGGTCTACGAGATCCTGGAGAGGGCGGAGCGCCACGGCTACGTCCACCAGATCACGAACATAGACGGCGAGAACAAGATAGTCGCAATCTGCAACTGCGCCCCGGGTGTGTGCAACGCCCTCCGCACTTCCCAGCTGTTCAACACCCCCAACATGTCGGCATCCGCTTACCGTGCCCACGTGACGAAGGAGAAATGCGTGGCCTGTGGCAAGTGCGTGGAAGTATGTCCCGTGGGGGCCGCGAAACTGGGCCAGAAGCTCTGCAGAAAAGACGGCTCCTCCGTGGAGTATCCGAAGACCGAACTCCCCAACGGCCGCAAGTGGGGCGTTGAGAAGTGGAACTACAACTACCGTGACGACGCTAAGATAAACGTATACAAGACAGGGACCGCTCCCTGCAAGACCGCCTGCCCTGTGCACCTGGCCGTACAGGGATACATAAAGATGGCTGCTGAGGGCCGCTATGAAGACGCCCTGAAGCTAATCAAGCAGGACAACCCGCTGCCCATGATCTGCGGCGCGGTGTGCAACCGCCGCTGCGAGGACGCCTGCACCAGAGGCACGGTGGACCAGCCTCTCGCCATAGACGAGATCAAGAAGTTCATAGCTTCCCTGGATCTGAAGAAGGAAGACCGCTACATCCCGCTGTGCGAGAAGCATGACGGCGGAATGTGGGGCGACGAGTTCAAGGTGGCCGTGATAGGATCCGGCCCGGCGGGCCTTTCTGCGGCATACTTCCTCCGCCGCGACGGATATCCCGTCACCATATTCGAGAAGGAAAAGCGCCCGGGCGGCATGCTCATGAACGGCATCCCGTCATACAGGCTCGAGAAGGACATACTTGAAGCCGAGATCGACGTCATCCGCCAGATGGGCGTGGAGATAAAGTGCGGCGTCAGCGTGGGCGAGGACGTGACCATACAGGATCTGAGGGAACAGGGCTACAAGGCCTTCTTCCTTGCCATAGGCATGCAGGGCGGCAGACTTGCCGGAGTCCCCGGAGAGGACGCCGAAGGCGTGGAGACCGGAATGGACTTTCTGCGCCGGATCAATCTTGACCACAGCGTGCACCTGAGCGGAAAGACCGTCGTCATAGGCGGCGGAAACGTGGCCATAGACGTGGCGGGATCTGCCCTAAGGGCCGGATCCGAAAGCGTCACCATGATCTGCCTCGAGCAGCGTGACGAGATGTCCGCCGCGAAGGACGAGATAAAGGAAGCCCTCGAGGACGGCGTGCTCCTCGAGAACGGATGGGGCCCGAAGGAAGTCCTCACCGAGAACGGGAAAGTGAAGGGCGTGGTTTTCAAGCGCTGCACCAGAGTGTTCGACGAGAACCACAGGTTCGCGCCCCAGTACGACGAAGACGACACCATGACCGTGGAGTGCGGGAACCTGCTGCTCTCCATAGGCCAGAGCGTGAAGTGGGGAAAGCTTCTTGAGGGAACGAAAGTCGAGACCAGACCTAACGGTACGGTCATCGCAGATCCTCTCACCCGCCAGACCGCGGAGCCCGACATCTTCGCGGGAGGCGACGTGTTCACGGGCGCGAAGTTCGCCATCGACGCCATCGCCGGAGGCCGTGAGGGTGCCGTATCCATCAACAGGTTCGTGCATCCCGGCAACACTCTTGACATCGCCCGTGACAGAAGGGAATTCATCGAGCTGGATAAGAACGACATCCGGGATCCGAGGAGCGTCGAGGGATTCGACAACGCTCCCCGCCAGATCCCCGGGAAGAAGGCCGGTATCGCGAAAGACACCTTCGACGACCTGCGCCTGACCCTTACCGAGGAGCAGGTGAAGACCGAAGCGAAGCGCTGCCTCGGATGCGGAGCATCTGTGGTGGACACCAACCGCTGCATAGGCTGCGGACTCTGCACCACCAAGTGCGAGTTCGACGCCATCCATCTCACGAGGGATTTCCCCGAGAACAGCAAGATGGTACGCTGCGAGGACAAGGTCGGAGCGCTGCTGCCATACGTCATGAAGAGGGGCATGAAGATCCTGATCAAGAAGACGGACGACAAATAAGGACAAAGAAAAAGCAGGGCGGCTTCTCAAGGGAAGCCGCCTGCTGATAATACGGATTATGAAAGAAAAGTTGTTTGATATAATAGACGTGAAGGCCGGCCTCGAGGAGGAGAACGCGGGGTTCGCCGAAGAGACCCGGCGGTTCTGCCTTGAGAAGGGCATATACCTCATAAATCTCATGGCCTCCCCGGGAGCCGGGAAGACCACCGTGCTGTGCAGGCTCATCGACAGCCTGAAGGACGAATTCTCAATCGGGGTCATAGAGGCCGACGTGGACGCTGACGTGGACGCCGTCACAGTGACGGAGCACGGAGCGAAGACGGTGCAGCTCCATACGGGCGGATCCTGCCACATGGACGGGAGGATGACCCTCACTGGGGTGAAGACCCTGGGACCGGACTATCCTGAGGTCATATTCCTCGAGAACATAGGCAATCTGGTATGCCCGGCGGAGTTCGACGTGGGATCGGACCTCAAGATGATGATCCTCAGCGTGCCGGAAGGGGACGACAAGCCCCTGAAGTATCCCCTCATGTTCACGGTGTCCGAGTGTATGCTTGTGAACAAGATCGACACTGCGGAGATATTCGATTTCGACCTTGAGAGGTGCACGGATCACGTGCGGAAGCTCAACAGTGACATGCCCGTGTTCCCGGTGTCCGGCAAGACCGGCGAGGGAACGGACGCGGTGGCGGACTGGCTCAGGGAAAAGATCAGGGAAAGCGGAAAGAGAGGCAAGGCATGAAAGTCATAGAGCTCAACAAGGCCGGCACCGCCTTCAACGACAGGGATTCGGACCTGCTCCGGAAAGAGCTGAAGGAGAAGGGCATTTTCCTCATAAACCTAATGAGCTCCGCAGGAAGCGGAAAGACCACACTGCTTTCAAGGATCATAACCGATCTCAGGGACAAGGTCTCCATCGGCGTGATGGAAGCCGACATAGCCTCTGACGTGGACGCCCTGGCCATAGAGTCCCTGGGCGCTGAGAGCATACAGGCCCACACGGGCGGGGCATGCCACATGGACGCCGCCATGACAAGGGAGGCCCTTGAGGAGTTCGAGAAGGACATAAAGGCCTCGCAGAAAGACGGGAAAATGCCTTCCGTGATCTTCCTTGAGAACGTGGGCAACCTCATATGCCCGGCAGAATTCGACACCGGCGCCCACAGGAAGATGATGATCCTGAGCCTGACGGAAGGGGACGACAAGCCGCTTAAATACCCCCTTATGTTTCAGGAGAGCGACGCGCTGGTCATAACCAAGACTGATGCCGCGGCCTATTTCGATTTCGATATCGAAGCTGCCTCGAGGCGTGCGAAGGCCCTGAATCCCTCGATCAGGATATTCCCGGTCAGCGCGAAGCGGGGAGACGGCATGGAAGCGCTTGAGAACTGGATCCTCGACGAATGGACGGTGTGGAAGAATGCATGAGCTCGGCGTGGTAAAACATGTGATAAAGACCCTTGAGGAAGTGGCCGAGGAGAACAAGGTCACGAAGATCGGGTCAGTTACCCTGTCCATAGGGGAGGTGTCGGGGATCATATATGAGCAGATCACCGACTGCTGGGACTATTTCAAGAAAAAATCGCCTCTCGTGGAGGAGGCGGAGCTTGTGATAGAGGAGATACCAGCCGTCACCTACTGCACGGCCTGCAAGGGGACATATGAGACCGTAAAGTACGGGAAGACCTGCCCGTACTGCAAGAGCCCCGAGACCTATCTGCTGCAGGGAAACGAATTCACCATCAAGGAAATAGAGGCGGAATGACCGCCCGCCGGACAGAAACAGAGCCCCTGTCACCGCAGTGATATGCAATGACAGGGGCTTTTATCTTTGCCTGTATTTTGACTGCTGAGGTCAGATCTCCTGATGCAGTTTCCTGAATTTTTCTGATTTTGAATCGAGAAGCGCGAAGCTGCTTTCCGACGGGACCTCGTTCATGCCGGACTCAAGGTAGTTGCGGAGCACGCCTGTCAGAACGAACGGACGGATGAACGTGGAGTGGATGATGGCCCACATTATGATCCCTCCTATCACCGCAAAGACGATCGGCACGGTGACGGGATTCTGGAGAGCGTTGGTAATGAAGTTGGGATTTTCGGTGTTTCTCGCAAATTCGGCGACCTGTTCATAGATGCCGGAGAGAGCCTGCTGCTGGGTTGAGAGGATGGCATAGAAGATCCCTGCGAACGCGCCTCCTATGAGAAGCAGCGTGAGAGCGCC
>CACZSC010000152.1 GCA_902783755.1 uncultured Ruminococcus sp.
CGGCTCTCAGATCCATAGAGAGCTTCGGGATAGAGAAAGTGTTCTATTTCACCCATACGAACGTTTCGAAACAGGCAGTCATCAAGGCCTTCGAATCCGTGACCAGAAACACGAAGTCCATAAAATGCGCGGTCATCGATGCGAAGACTTCCATATGCCCGAAGAAGGCGGCCTCGGTGAACGCCGAGGACTCGGCCTGCTCACAGTGCGAGAAGGTCGGAAAGGGATCCGAACGGAACTCCGCGGTGCTTTCCTACCCGGAGCGGGAGAACAACGCCGTCGATGCGGTGCTTGACCTCGATACCAATGTCTACAGCTATTCATGCATAAGGGAGACCGCGGAAAAGCACGACGTTTGCCCGTACGAGCTTCTGCTCGATATCTCCGAGACGTGTCAGCTCATAGTGTGCGACTACAACTACCTGACGGATCCGAGGATAAGGTTCAGAAGGTATTTCGGGAAGGATCCGGGAAGGTACGTCTTCCTCATAGACGAGGTACACAACCTGCCGGAAAGGATCCGGAACACGTATACGAACGGCATATCCTCATCCTTCCCGCAGCGCTGCAGGAGCGTGTACGCGAAAGCGGAGATCGCGGATCCCGCGATCGACGAGCTCCTTCTGAAGTACGGTCAGTTCATGAAGAAACTGGCGAAAGCCTGCACGGAGAACGAGATGCAGATCACGGAGAACGGAGAGGAGATCTCCACCGGCTGCTACTCATCCCGGAGAATCCCGAAAGCGATGACGGAGATCCTGTCCTCCCTTCAGCTGAGGATGCGCGATGCAGCATTCTCCTCAGCCGACCCCGCGGTGACGGAGGTCTGGAAGACTGCTGCGGATTTCGTTTTCTCGGCAGTCAACGCCGATGAACGCTTCAGGTTCTTCGCATACAGAAAAGGCGACCGTGTCTACTCGAAGATCATATGTCTAGATCCTTCGGAGATCATAAAGGAGATAAACAGGCTCTCAGTCTCGTCCGTGATGTTCTCGGCGTCACTGACGCCCCTTGAGTACTTCATGAGGCTGCTCGGCATCGAGTACAGCGGGACGCTGATCCTGGACTCCCCCTTCGACCCGTCGAATCTCAGCGTCCTCGCGTATACGGGCATGAACACCAGATACGAGGACCGGGAGAAGAACGCCCGGGAATGCGCTGAGATCATATACGACACCGTGTCGGCAAGACGCGGAAAGTACATAATATACTTCCCTTCCTATGAGTACATGGGGATAGTCTCGAAGGCCTTCGCCGCAAGACACAGAGACTGCCCTGTGCTGATCCAGAAGGAGAACATGACTCCCGAAGAGAAGGAGAAATTCCTGAAGGTCTTCAGGGGTGACAAGTACGAGAGCGTCACCGGGTTCTGCGTCCTCGGAGGCATGTATTCCGAGAGCATAGACCTGGTGGGAGACAGCCTCATAGGGACCGTCATATTCGGGACCGGGATGCCCGTCCCGACCAGCGAGCGCAACCTGATGCAGGAATACTATGACAACCTCTATGATGAGGGCCGCAACTACGCGTATATCTGCCCCGGCATAAACAAGGTGATACAGGCGGGAGGACGTGTCATAAGATCGGAGACGGACCGCGGCGTCGTAGTGCTTGTGGACGACAGATACCGTGATCCCAACCTCACTTCCCTGCTCGGAAACACCTGGAAGGATATACCGAAGGTGTCTTCGAGAGCCTCCCTCTCGCGCAAGCTCGGGGAGTTCTGGAGAGGTTCCGTAAAGGAAAACTGACGGATCTTGCCTGATTTTCAGGCGTTTCACGCCGGACACGCGGATTTTCCGGTCAAAATCGTGGGGATTTCGTATATTTTTTGAAATATTAGTGTTTACAAATGTAATACGTTATGATATAATGCCCCTGTTGCCTGATTCTAGGTTTTCGGATAAAGGCTGTTATAACAGCGTTTCACCCGCCGATTGCTTGGATGCAGGAATAAAAATACAATGGTGAAAGGATTAATACCATGATCTCAAAGGAAAAGAAACAGGAAATCATCGAGACCTACAAGGTCCACGAAGGTGACACAGGCTCACCGGAAGTCCAGATCGCTATTCTCACCAACAGAATAGAGACCCTGACAGCACATCTCAAGGAGAACCCGAAGGACCACCACAGCCGCAGAGGCCTTAACAAGATGGTCGGTCACAGACGTAACCTCCTCGGATATCTCAAGGACAACGATATCGCACGTTACCGTGCCATCATCGAAAAACTCGGCCTGAGAAGATAAGACACCGTTTCACCGCGGCGGTAATTTTTCCGTCGCGGTGAGATTTTGTTTCTTTCGTTTATCCACGCCACGGGTTAGCAGTTACATCTTTGCCTGACATTGGTCGGACACGGATTTAAATGCTGAGCCGGGCGGGTAAAAATACATACAAAAGAAAGGTTTCAAGAAAATGTTCGAAAACTACAAGACTTTTTCCTACGAACTCGCCGGCAGACCGCTCACGATTGAGAGCGGCAAGATGGCAGGACTTGCAAACGGTTCTGTTCTCGTAAGATACGGCGACACGGCGATCCTCGCCTGCGCAACGGCATCAGAAAGACCACGTGACGGGATCGACTTCCTCCCCCTGTCGATAGATTTCGAAGAAAGACTCTACGCAGTGGGCAGGATCCCCGGCTCATACCTCAAGAGAGAAGGCAGACCTTCAGAGAAGGCCATCCTCACCTCCCGCGTGATCGACAGACCCATCCGTCCCCTCTTCCCGAAGGATCTGAGGAACGACGTGGTCATTTCCCTGCTGGTCCTGGCAGTCGACCATGACTGCTCTCCCGAGATCGCCGCAATGATCGGTGCCTCCGTTGCTCTCTCCATTTCCGATATCCCGTGGAACGGACCTATCGGCGGCGTGTTCGTCGGACTCACTGAGGAAGAAGGCCTCATAATCAACCCGACAGCCGAACAGAGAGAAAGAAGCATTCTGGAACTGACGGTCGCAGGCACCGAGAAGAAGGTCGTTATGATCGAGGCCGGTGCAGCCGAAGTCCCGGACGACAAGATGTTCGAGGCAATCATGCTGGCCCACGAGGAGATCAAGAAAATCTGCGCGTTCATCAACAAGATAGTTGCCGAGATAGGCAAGCCCAAGTTCGATTATCCGTCCGCCGAGATAGATCCCGACCTCTTCGACAAAGTATATGACTTCTGCGCAGAGGACGTGAAACTGGCTCTCGACACCGACGACAAGAACGTCCGCGACGCAAGGATGGCTCCCATCACAGAGGCCGTGTACAACAACTTCGACGAAGGCAAGGACGAGATGCATCCCGTTCTCAACGAAGTACTGTACAAGATCCAGAAAAAGATCGTGCGCAGATGGCTCCTTGACGAGCAGAAGCGCGTTGACGGCAGAAGGATGGATCAGATCCGTCCTCTCGCTGCCGAGGTCCATCTCTTCGACAGAGACCATGGTTCAGGCATGTTCACCAGAGGCCAGACACAGGTGCTCACCATAGCTACCCTGGGTCCGATCTCCGAAGTCCAGATGCTTGACGGCATCTCCGAAGAGGAATCCAAGAGATATATGCACCACTACAACATGCCCGGTTATTCCACCGGTGAGGCAAAGGCTTCCAGATCTCCCGGAAGAAGAGAGATCGGACACGGAGCTCTCGCTGAGAGATCCCTTATCCCGGTACTTCCCTCCATCGAGGAATTCCCGTACGCCATCAGATGCGTATCCGAAGTCATCTCCTCCAACGGCTCCACGTCACAGGCTTCAGTCTGCGGATCCACCCTCGCCCTCATGGACGCAGGTGTTCCGATCAAGGCTCCCGTTGCAGGTATCTCCTGCGGCCTGATCACAGAAGGCGACAGATGGATGACCATGGTTGACATCCAGGGCCTCGAGGACTTCTACGGCGACATGGACTTCAAAGTGGCAGGAACCCACGCGGGCATCACCTCCATCCAGATGGACCTCAAGATCGACGGACTCACTCCCGAGATAATCAAGGAAGCTCTCGCAGTCACACACAGAGGACGCGACTACATCATCGACGAGATCATCCTCAAGACCATCCCCGAGCCGAGACCGGAAGTTTCCGAGTACGCTCCCAAGATGATCTCCATGAAGATCCCGGTAGACAAGATCGCGGACGTCATCGGCAAGCAAGGAAAGGTCATCCAGGGCATCGTAGCCGACACAGGCGCGAAAGTGGATGTCGAGGACGACGGTTCCGTATTCATCTCCTCGGTGGACAAGAATTCCATAGAGGCCGCAAGAAAGATGATCGAAGGCATCATCTTCGAGCCGGTACCCGGCGAGATCTACGAAGGCGTAGTGACAAGGATCATACCGATCGGCGCATTCGTCGAGTTCGCATACAAGAAGGAAGGAATGGTCCATATCTCCAAGCTCGACAAGAAGCGCACGGAGAAGGTCGAAGACGTGGTCAACGTCGGCGACAGAGTCAGAGTCAAATTCCTCGGCACGGACGAAAAAGGAAGACTCAATCTTTCCCGCAAGGACGCTCTCGACTGATAACAGGCAAACACATATCCAAGCCCTCGAAAGAGGGCTTTCTTTTTGTCTTCGCACTTGATTTGGCGGGCGGGATAACATATAATAGACAATGAGAAGAAATGCAGTTACGGAGGCTTGATTATGGATAACAGGCAGGACCCGAAAAACAGAAAAATGTCTATCGACGATCTTCTGAACGAGGATCTTGACGATTTTGAATCATATCTCAACGGGATGGGCAAGAAAAGCACAGGCGCTTCCAAAAGCGACCGTGCTCAGGCTCCCTCATCCCAGAAGGCGCCTGCGGTCAGCAGCCCTGAAAGGACTCCTGTGACCCAGGAACAGGATTTTGTGGACTACAGGCCGGAAGACATCCATATCTCCGCAAGAGATCACCAGAACGGTCAGCCCATAAGACTCACCGCCGAGGAGAGAAAACGTATCGAACAGCAGCGCAGGGGCGAGACTAGAGGGACTGCCGCCCAGCCGGGCCAGGTCCCGCGGGACAGTGAGAGCCCCAGGCAGAACAGACCTGCTCCCCGCCGTGAGATCAGTGATGCAGTTCCGGCCACGGTTGAGGAACCTGTGACCGCAGAGCCGGAAAGAAGGCTCTCTAAGAGAGAGATGAAACAGCTTGCCGAGGAGCAGGCCGAGCAGGAATACTACAAAGCCCTCGGCAACGAGCCTGACAAGAAGAAATACCTGACGAAGGAAAGAAAGCGCAAGACCCGTATAAACGTCGGACTCATCATATTCCTTGTGATCATAGCTGCGGTAGTGACCATTTCCCTGCTGCACATGAAGAACAATCCAATGGATCCTTACCAGCCGGAGGATACCAAATCCACGGTACCGGACACTACCGATACAAAGGATCAGGTGCCTGATACGCAGGATTCACAGGATACGGAAGACACGAAGGACACTGAGGACACAACTCCCCCGGCGCCTGCAGAGACAGGGTTCGAGATAGAAGTCCCGGTAACGGACATCAGCCGCGGCGACCTCATACTTGTAAACTATGAAAACCCGTACTCGCGCACAGACGAGGTAGTCACCGTCAACGTCAGGGACAACAGAAAAGGCAATATCGCGGTATCCGCACTTGCGATCTCCGTGAGAGCTGAGATGCTTGAAGCCATGGAAGCCGCAGTGGCCGACATGACCGCCCAGGGATTCGTCGATTACCTCCTCGTGAACAGCGGATACAGGAACGTCGAGGACCAGCAGGCCGTATGGGACAGGTACATGGACCAGTACGGCGAGGAATACACGCGAGAATACGTAAACGTCCCGGGATACAGCGAGCACCACACCGGCCTCTGCGCGGACCTTACGTTCTATACACTTGAGGGGGCCACGATCCCGGTATCCGACCACCAGTTCGGAGCATGGCTCACCGAGCACTGCACTGATTACGGCCTCATCCTGAGATATCCCGCCGGTAAGACTGATATAACCCATGTGGCCCACGAGCCCTGGCACTTCAGATATATTGGAAAAGTGCACGCCATGATCTACAAGAACCTCGGCATGTGCCTCGAGGAATATCTGGAATACCTGAAACAGTTCACGGCCGACACAAAGCTGCTCCACGTGACCGCGGAAGGCGCCGTTTCGGAGACGGCTGCAGCGGATCTGTCTGCTGACCCCGAGGGATACTACGTATTCTATGTTCCTGTCGGCGACAGCGAGACAACGAGCATCAGGATACCCTTCGCTGAGGAAAAGGTCACATACGAAGTCTCCGGCAACAACAGGGACGGCTTCATCGTGACTGTGTCTGCTTCAAAGTAAAATTTCAGCGAAAAAACCGCTTTTTATCAAAAAACTGTCACATTTCCCTGCTATCATATCAGCGTAAACAAAAAACACGCTGTGTTGAGATCGGGAAAGGAAATGTGATATGGATAACAACTACAACGGACAGAACAACGGATACAGCGGCGGATACACATATTCCGCCTACCAGAACGGCGACACGGGCATAAGCTACACACCGAGACAGGTGACGCAGAAGAAAGAGAAAAGCAATGTTCCGGTGGCCCTCATAGCCGTCATATGCGTGGCAACGGTACTTCTCTCCGGGATAATGGGGTTCGGAGGAGCCTATCTGGCAAACAGATTCAGCCCCGCAACAAAGGCGCAGCAGACCGTCCAGAATGACGCGAGAACAGTCGAAGATCCCGCGGTGATATACAAGACGGTGGAAGTGCAGACAGAAGGCGGAAGCACCGGCGGTGAAACGGGACTGACCTACAGCCAGGTAGTCGAGCTGGTCAAGGATTCCGTAGTTGAGATCACGACCGAGCAGGCAGTCCAGAGCGCCTGGATACAGTACGTGCAGAAAGGCGCCGGCTCCGGAGTCATCATCTCCGAGGACGGGTATGTGATCACGAACGCGCATGTCATCACCGGTGACAGCACTGCCCTGGCGGACAATATAACGGTAAGACTTACGGACAGCACCGAATATAAGGCAAAGGTCGTCGGGTACGATTCCGACGCGGATATCGCGATACTGAAGATAGACGCCACTGGACTCACGGCTGCCGTGATGGGAAACAGCGACAACCTCATAGTCGGTGAGGAAGTAATAGCGGTCGGCAATCCTCTCGGTACTCTCGGAGGAACCGTCACGAACGGTATCATAAGCGCTACGGAGAGAAGGATCTCCGTTGAAGGAAACATGATGACCCTGCTGCAGACCAGCGCTCAGATCAGCCCGGGCAACTCGGGTGGCGGCCTGTTCAACATGAAGGGCGAGCTTATAGGGATCGTCAATGCAAAGCCTCTGGCCTCCGGAGTCGAGGGCATCGGGTTCGCGATCCCCGTCAAGGACGCTGTCAGCATCTCAGAACAGCTCCTTGAGTACGGATACGTCCGCGGCAAGCCCGACATCGGAGTGGGATTCGAGACTGTCTCCTCCACATATATGTCCTTCTTCTACAACATCAAGCCGGGCGTCTACGTCTCCTCCCTTGTGAAGGGATACAACGACGACGTGCTGAAGACGGGCGATAGAGTGGTGGCCGTCAACGAAAAGACTGTATCCTCGGGCAGCGACATCACGAATCTGGTCAAGGAGTCCTCCGTAGGAGACGTCATAAAGTTCCAGGTGGAAAGAGACGGACGCATCCTGAGCGTGGACGTCACGGTCTACGAAGCTGTGCCGAATCCGGACAGCGATATATCATTCAACGAAAACAACAACTGATTACACTGATCGTCAAGGCGGGGTCTTCCCTGCCTTGTCGTCGGTTATGGGAGGCAGTATGCACAGGATACTTGTGGTCGACGACGAACCCATGATACGGACTCTTATAAAGAAATACGCGGCTTTCGAAGGCCATGAGACCGCCGAGGCGGAAGACGGCATGAAAGCCGTGGAGCTTCTGCGCTCTGACGGCAGATTCGATATCGTCATAATGGATATAATGATGCCTGTGCTTGACGGGTTCTCCGCGGTCCGGGAGATCAGGAAATTCTCGGACGTTCCGATCATCATGCTTTCGGCAAGAGGAGAGGAATACGACAGGATCAGTGGGTTCCAGCTGGGCATAGACGACTATATAGTGAAACCCTTTTCCCCCAAGGAGCTGATGCTCAGGATAGACGCCATACTGGCGAGATACAACAGGAAAGCGCCTGACGAAAGCAGTGATTCCGGACAGGAGAAGGAGACCGTGAGCTTCGGAAACGGCGGCCTTCTCATAGACTATACCGCAAGGATCGTGTATGTGGACGGAGAGCGCGTCGAGATGACACCACGGGAATACGACCTGCTGTTCTATCTGGTCCGCAACAAGAACATCGCCCTGAGCCGCGAGAAGCTGCTCACAGGCGTCTGGGGCTATGATTATTTCGGGGACGACAGGACCCTCGACACTCACATAAAGCTGCTGAGGAAGTGCCTCGGCAGATATTCGAAGTACATAGTCACGCTGAGAGGAGTGGGATACCGTTTTGAACCGGAAAAATAAGAGATACATATCCCTGAGGGGAAAGCTGCTGATTGCCTTCCTGCTCTTTGCGGCGCTGACCGTAGTCCTGCTGTGGGTGTTCCACACTTTTCTCATCGACGGTATCTACAGATCGCTGAAATCAAGTGAGATATCATCCTGCGAACAGTACGTGCTCAATAACATCGGGGACGATACAGGAGATGAGAACATCAAGACCGTGACGTCATTTGCCTCGAAGAAGTACGGCGTATGCATATCGGCATACAGGCTGATCTACGAGGGCGGGCGTAAGACCGGTTACCATATATGCGACCAGCATATCAATTCTTTCTGCTATATACACAACATGTCGGACGACGACGTGCTGAACAGTCTTTACAGAAAGACTTCAGCGGCAGGCGGAAGATACAGCGAGGAGATATCGATCTCCGCCATGTTCGGAACCCGTGGAAACGATGAAGAGGGCCAGAACTACATCCTCTCCGTCACGGTTCCCGGAGACGGGGCCGAGTATTTCCTTATATTCAACACGGAACTGCTTCCCCTCTCGTCGACTGTATCAGCCATCAGGATAATACTTATAATCATAACAGTCATACTTGTCATAGCGGCCGTCCTGATCGCTATACCGACTTCCTCCATGCTCACGAAGACCATAAGCGACATGTCTGATGAAGCTTCAAAGATGGAGAGCGGCGACTACAACGTCAGGTTCGACGGCGGGAAATGCTCCGATACGGTCAATCTTTCAAACACTCTCAACAGAGCGGCCTACCAGATCTCGAAGCTGGACACCATGCAGAAGGACCTGATAGCCAACGTGTCACATGACCTGAGGACTCCGCTTACCATGATCCGGGGATACGCCGAGGTCATGCGGGACATACCGGGAGAAGCCAACGAGGAGAATCTCGGTACCATCATAGACGAGACCGAAAAGATGTCATCCCTCGTTAACGACATGCTGGAATACAGCAAGTACCACGGCACGGACATGAAGCCGGAGATCACCAGCTTCAACATATCAGAGTGTATCAGGGAGACAGTGGCGAGATTTTCGGAGATCACGGAACGTGACGGGTTCAGCATAAGCTTCAGATCCGCCGGCGACCGTATCGTGAGCGGAGACCGGGACAAGATCGAAAGAGTCCTTTACAACCTCATATCGAACGCCATCAACTATTCCGGTGAAAGCCGGGAAATCGAGATAAGGCAGACGGACCTGACCGATGCCAGAGTGAAGATCGAGGTCGAAGACCACGGGATCGGCATCAAAAAGGAAGACCTGCCGCTGATTTGGGACAGGTACTACAAGGTTGACGGATACCACAGCCGCGACAAGTCCAGTTCCGGTCTGGGGCTTTCCATAGTAAAGAGCATCCTTTCGATGCACAATCTTGAATTCGGGGTCATGAGCGAGCCCGGAAAAGGCAGCATCTTCTGGTTCATCATCGACAATGCCGGAAAGTTCGTACGGGAAAAGGAAATAGTTCATTTATAAGGAAAAACACAGGGACAGCGGACCTGCCGAACGTGGTTCAGAACACGTCCGGCGGGTCCTTTTTCATTGACAACGGCCACGTATTGTGCTAGAATGCTATTTGTGATTATCTGCGTGAAAGGAGGACGGACGTTGGAAACGGAAACCGAAAAGAAGGCCAGGAACAAAAAGGAAGACATCCTCGTCGAAGCGCTCCAGGCCCAGAAGGAAGACTTCGAAAAGACCGAAGCCGACAGCCCCGAGGAAAAGAAAAAGAAGAAGATCCGGAAGATACTCGGAACGGTCGCTTTCGTCATCCTGAACGCCATCGTCCTGTTCTTCACAGCCCGCGACCAGTTTTCCCAGACCACTCCCAAATACCAGGGAGAGCCTTTCGGCTTCAAGAACATCCTGTTCCTTCTGGGCGGGATCCTGTGCGTGGTGATAGTCCTCGGGATCGAGACCGTGAAATACGTGCTCATGATGCGTCATCTCGGTGAGAAGGTATCCGTAAGGACAGCCTTCGAGACCGCGGCGCTGGGGAAGTATTACGACTGCATTACACCTTCCGGGGCCGGAGGACAGCCCTTCCAGATCTGGCACCTGCATTCCAAGGGATACTCCAACGGTGCCGCGTCCGCGATGCCGCTCACAGGCTTCGTCACGATGCAGTACGGTTTCGTGTTCCTGTGCGCCTTCGTCTTCATATTCAACAACGGCGCCATAAGCTCCGTCCCGCTGAAGATCGCGGCCTACATAGGCATGTTCACCTACTCCATCGTACCTACGATGATCATACTCACGGCGGTATCCCCCAGCACATCCGCCAAGATGATAAACTTCTTCGTGAATCTCGGAGCCAAGATAAAGATAATAAAGAAGCCGGAGGAGCTCAAGCAGAAAGTCGAGACATCGCTCAACGAATACGCCGAGTGCCTCAGAAAGATAGAAAAAAGCAAAGTACTTCTCGTTACCCTGTTCGTTCTTTCATTCATATTCCAGGTGGCCATGTGCAGCATCCCGTATTTCGTGATCCACACTTTCGGCGGCAACCTGGGATTCATCCAGTCGCTGTCCATGTGCACCTTTGTTATGGCATCGGTGACCATCATTCCGACGCCCGGAAACTCCGGCGCGGCTGAAGGCTCCTTCTACATCCTGTTCAACGAGCTAGACACCTACGGACTGTTCTGGTCTATGCTCGTATGGCGGGCTCTCTGCTATTATTCGTTCATCATCATCGGAGTTATAATCTACCTTTACGGAGCGATCGAGAAGATCGTGAAATCAAGAAAGGAAAAGAAAGTTGAATCCACGTAAGATCCGTTCCGCCCAGTTCATCGACACCTTCTTCCCCATCGTCGACGGTGTCGTGAACACGGTCGACAATTACGCGAGGATCATGAATTCCATTTCATATTCCTGCGTTGTCTGCCCCAGCGTCAAAAGCGATGCGGGTGACGAGGACAGGCCCTACGATATATACAGGACCAAATCCACGAAGATAGCGGTCACCGAGTATCCCGTTGGCACCCCGAGGCTTGACAGACAGCTGAAAGACTACCTGCTTTCCAGGAACCTGGATATTTTCCATACCCATACACCATTCTTTGAAGGCAGCTATGCCCTGTATGTCGCGAAAAAGGCGGGAATACCCTGCATCTCCACTTTCCATTCGAAATACTATGACGATGCGCTGCACGTGACAGGATCCAAGTCCTTCGCAAAGATGTTCACCGACAAGATCGTGGCGTTCTACAACAAGTGCGACGGGGTGTGGACATGCTCCAACGGTACTGCCGAGACACTACGTTCCTACGGCTACAAAGGCGACATATTCGTCATCGACAACGGCTCCTCAATGGTGAAACCGGATCTGCCGGATGAGGAACTGAAACGGATGGCGCAGGAAAAGATCGGCATAGATCCCAAAAAGAAAAACGTCCTGTTCGTAGGACATTTCATACTTCACAAGAACATAAAGCTCATACTGGACGCGTTCAAACTGCTCAGCCAGGAGAGCGATGACTACCGGCTCTATCTCTGCGGCGACGGATATGACGAGAAGGAAGTCTATGAACATGCAAAAAGCCTGGAATTCCCCGAAGGTGTTGTGAACTTCCCCGGCAGGGTCAACGACAAGGCTCTTCTCGCGGGCATATATCTGAGCTGCGACCTGTTCTTCTTCCCCTCTGTATATGATAACGCGCCTCTGGTGGTACGGGAAGCGGCTGCGATGATGACGCCTTCCCTGCTTACGAAGGGCTCCAATGCTGCGGAGGCGGTGATCGACAACGTGTCGGGTTATGTGGCTGAAGAAAGCCCCGAGGCCATGAAGAAGCGGATCATTGAGATCTTCAGTGATATGGACAGACACAGCCTGGTATGCAAGAACGCAAGGAACATGATCCCGAAGACCTGGGAATCCATAGTCGACATAGCTCTCGCGAAGTATGCGGAGATAATCGAAAAATACAAAGCTGGAAGAAAAGAATAACCGAACATACGAAAACACCGTGCTCCGGAAAAAGAAGCACGGTGTTCTTATGCTTTTAGGATCAGTATACGTTCTTGGCCATCGCCACGATCCTGTATGCGTAATAGAGAGACTGGCCGCAGGTCAGGGACGAGTTAACGTCAAGCGGCGCGTAGGGATCAAGGTCCAGGAGACCAAGATCGTAGAGACTGTAGACCGCCGAAGCCGTGGCGTCTGAAGTTATCCCGTAATATACCGCTCCGTCGGCTTCATGGTCCCTAAGTACGGGATACCAGAGCTGGTTCAGGTACTCAAGGACTGAGGCGTAACTCAGGGAATCGGGTTCCATGACACTCCAGAGATTTGTGCCTTCGATATTGCGGTAGAGTTCCTGAAGCATGAATCCCCGCTTCACGATCCGCATATCAAGGGCGTTCAGTTGGTTCTCGGTGAGGACCAGACAGCCCTCTGCCGTGAAGTGGTCGTACTGGGCATACCCGTACAGCGCGTAGTCCGTGAGAAAATCGATGACCGAGAATCCCGCTCTGCCGAAGGCCAGACGGATCATGGACCTGGTGTAGCCCTCAAGGTTGCCCTTGAGATAGTAAAGCTCTTCGTTCTGTCCGGCATATGCGGCGCCGAAGATCTTTTCCGCCTCGTTCAGTTCCTTCGCAGAGAGTCCGCTGCCTATCACGTACAGCTTTCCGGCGTTTCCGAGGACCGCCTCGTCAACGCCAAGCCTTTCGGCAAGAGCCTCTCTGTCAGCGTATCTCAGGTCGACCAGAGTATAGAAGCTTGAGAATTTCTGTCTGGAGTAGTCGTCGGATATCCTGCCGAGGATCAGCCGGAACATGGACTCCGTATAGAATTCGGAGAACTTTTCAACGGCTCCGCTGACGCCCTGATTGTAGCAGGACTCCAGCACTTTCCGGTCACTGTAGGAAAGGACGGACAGAGCCTGCTTCATCTTGACGGCGGATACTATCTCTGGCGCGAAATTCCCTTCATAGGTGTCCACGTAGGTGGGGACCCTCTCGTGGGATATCAGCTTCACCACGCAGTAGTTGATGACGGCGCAGTTCCCTGCCGTGAGCACCTGGTCGGTGTTGCAGCGGGACAGTTCCTCGTATATGCCGTAAGGTATATCACGCTCCCGGCGCACCGCGCGCCTGAAGTCCTCGAGACGGCCGTCGCCCAGGGCTTCAGCGTATTCCGGACCCAGCTTCCCCTTTATGAGGGTCGTCAGCTCGGACAGGTAGTCCGAGACGGAGACGGTGTTGGCCAGGTGCATCAGCTGCCTGCTGGCGCCGGTGAACTCGGAGTAATTGTCTATATAATCGGCGAATTCCCGGTTCTGTGAGACAACGGGATTCGTGAGACAGATAAATATGATAACGACACAGATGGCGACGGATATGAGCCTCGGGACCACTTTGTTCTCAAGGTTGCGGGATATCATGGAGATCCTCTTCTTGAGGTCCTTGTATCCCTTTGAGAAGTAGCTGGCGGCATATTCGGGCCGTGAGCCGCAGGAGTCCCTGAATATCATCTTCGCGTATTCGGATCTCAGCATGTGGCTCTTTTCTATGGTCTGCGAGTCGCAGACAAGTTCTATGTCGTTGCGGAGCATACGCCTTACTATCCATATGAGAGGATTGAACCAGAACAGGCAGCTGACAAGGGACGAGAAGAATATGATCAGGTTGTCCCGCTGCTTCGCGTGGTTCAGCTCGTGGATCAGGATCGCCGTCAGTTCCCTGTCGCTTTCCTTGCCTTCCTGGCTGAAAACGATGACTGGCCGTTGGCACCCCACTATGAGCGATGAGATGCCGTGCCTCAGCTCCGGTATCCTCTTTTCCTTAAGTCCCACTACTCTTGCGGCGTCACGGTAGATCGCGAGGATCTTTTCGTCCGTGCACGGGATGGTGTTCTTCAGGGCCCGTTTCCGCTGGTACGAATACCTTATGAGGAAACCGGACGTGAAGGCTGCCACGCCCAAAGCGTAGACGCTCAGGACTATTATGTTGAACAGCTCGGCGGACCGGGCGTTCTCGGATCTGAGTTTTCCGGGATTGACGGTATCGGCGATGTATTCGCCTATGGTAGTAATCTCGCCGCTGTCGGCGAATATCCTGTCGTTTACGGTGTAGCTCCGCTCTCCTCCGGCAGGGTCCGCATATCCCTCAAGCACGTACGGATTGTCTGCCGCCGCTTCACCGGTCCTTTCAAGGACGGATTCAGACAGCGAGTAGGTGATGCTCCTTCCGAGAGGCATCAGGTTGTAGACTGACACGGTGCTCTCGGGATATATGGGCCACAGCATCCTGACCAGCAGGATGGCCCACATGAGCAGACCTATCTTCGGCGGTATGATCCAGTTGAATATACGCTTAATGAGGATGATTATACAGGCCGTGACCGAGGAGAATATAGTTATCTGTGTCAATATCAAAATGAGCCGTTCAGTCATTTTCTGAACCTCCTGATATTACACGGTGGAGAACTCTCAGTCTTTTATGGTACTGATGATCTCGTATATCTTCCTCTTCTGTTCCTCAGTGAGCTCGCACTCTTCGACGAGAGAAGCCATGAGGTCGTATTTCGAGTCATTGAACACTCTCTTGACGAAGGAATCCACCTCATACTTGACGCACTCGTCCTTCGGTGTGTTTGCGGTGTACTTGTAGACGCCGGACGTCTTGTCGATGCTCACCGCGTTCTTCTCGGCGAGACGGATAATGAGGGTCCTGATGGTGGTGTCGCTCCAGCCGGTGGGTTCAGCCAGCTTCTGCACGATCTCACCGAGGGTCATCCCCGCTTCCGTTCTTTCCGCATTGTCCCACAGGACCTTCATGATGCTCCATTCAGCTTCAGAGATCCTGAGTGTCTTTCTTCTGCCTCTCATATTTTCCTCCTAGGGTTTTTCTAAGGGTTTCTTTCATCACTATTATATAGTTTAACCTTTCCACGGTCAATTAACAGAACATCCAATTATTTTTTCGTTCTTATATGCAAAGTGCTAAATTTAGTTTACGAAATAAACCAAAATGGATGTGATGACTTCACGGTTATTGTTGCTAAACGGAGGCATTTGGTATATAATAATAATTTAGAAAACTATGGACAAATCACGGGAGTTATCATGAGAAAACACATCAGAATTAGCGCGCTGATCTTATCAGTGCTGATCCTTGTATCAGCTGTTCCCTTCGCTGCTCAGGCAGCCGGGAACCCGTTCACGGACGTCGCCGATGACGCCTACTACCATGACGCTGTGCTCTGGGCATACGAGAACGGAGTCACTACGGGAACGACGGCCACGAAGTTCGCTCCCGCTTCAACCTGCACGAGAGGCCAGGTGGTCACGTTCCTATGGAGGGCAATGGGGCAGCCCATGCCCGACGGAAAGAACGCTTTCTCAGACATCCTTCCAGGCAAGTATTACTACAACGCTGTGCTCTGGGCCTGTGAAAACGGCATAACCAACGGCACGTCAAAGACGGAGTTCTCCCCTGACAGGACCTGTTCCGTGGCCCATATAGTCACATTCATATACAGGGCCTTCGGAGAACCGGGAAAGACCGGAGAGGGCGAATGGTATATGGACGCCATCAACTGGGCAAAGTCCAGCGGCCTTATAGAAGGCACGGAATCTGACAAGGCGGGGCTCACTGAGCTCAACTCATCCGACTGCCCCAGGGCTGACGTCGTGACGATACTGTACAGATACAGGGGTGAAGGAACTGTAACGATCCATGTTTCCCCGGACGGAAACGACGAGACCGGAGACGGTTCCCTCACCAGCCCGTTCGCCACGATCACTGCAGCCCGCGACGCTGTAAGGAAGCTTGACAAAAACGAATACAACGGGATCACGGTATTCCTTGCAAAAGGCGAGTACCGTATCACGGAACCGATAACCTTCACAGAGGAAGACTCCGGTACTGAGACCTGCCCGGTCAAGTACATCGGTGAAAAAGGAGCGACTGTAGTCGGCGGAGTCAATTTCAGGGCCTCCGATTTCACGAAGGCTGAAGGCGGGCTGACTGAATATTTCAGCGAAGAGGTCCGTGACAGGATGGTCATGATAGACCTCAACGCATACGGCATCACATCCGAGATGGTCTGCAATGCCATGGGGAATTATAAATACAACACGGCGCTTCCCTTCCTCTCGCTGAACGGCGAAAGGCAGATGCTGGCCCAGTATCCCAATGATTTCCTTCATGTCGGAGAGACTGTGACACACTCTGAAGACGGGACGACAAACACGGCCATCGACTTCCAGACTCTGCAGACTGTGGACTACGGGGCTGAGCACGCGGAGTTCATCCAGTCCTGGTCGGAAGTGCTTCCGATATTCGTGAGAGCGCGTCTCTTCAAGCTCTGGTGTCCTGATGACTCGAAGGTCGTGAAGATATACAGGGATGAGCCCAAAGTCGACATATACTTCGCAGGCGGCCATGATCCCGAGGAAGGAACGATCCTGTATTTCTACAATGTTCCCGAGGCCATCGACGTTCCGGGTGAATATATCGTGGACAGAGATGCAATACTCTACTACTATCCGACGGAAGACTTTGAGACAGGCCTCTTCACGATGCCTGTCGTGAGCCAGTTCATGAAAGCGGAAGGTACTGACTATCTCACTGTGCAGAACATCGAGTTCACTTCCTGCAACGGTGACGGCTTTGAGCTGAACGGCAGGCACATATCCTTCATCGGAAACACCGTTTCCAGCGTCAAGGGCAGAGGCCTGAGGATTACCGGTGACGGTCTGATGGTTCAGGACAAC
>CACZSC010000153.1 GCA_902783755.1 uncultured Ruminococcus sp.
CAGATCATGTTCATTCAGGATCTGAATGCTTCCGTTATCTGCTGTACTCCGAGCTATGCTGCATATCTCGGCGAGAGCATGAAAGAGATGGGGCTGAAACCCGAAGACATTCCTTTAAAGGCAGGTATCTTCGGAGCAGAGGCCTGGAGTGAGGAGATGCGCCACAGCATCGAAGAGACTCTCGGCATCAAGGCTTTTGATATATACGGACTGACCGAACTTTCCGGACCCGGCGTTGCGTTTGAATGCTGCGAGCAGAGCGGCATGCATATCAACGAAGACCACTTCATCGCAGAGATAATCGATCCGGTGACTGAAGAAGTACTTCCGGAAGGCACAAAGGGTGAGCTCGTATTCACGGCGATAGACAAGAAAGCTTTCCCGATGATGAGATACCGCACCAGGGATATCTGCATGCTCAGTAAGGAGAAGTGCTCCTGCGGCCGTACTTTCGTAAAGATGGCTAAGCCCATGGGCAGATCCGACGATATGCTGATCATCAGGGGTGTTAACGTATTCCCTTCACAGATAGAGACAGTGCTCCTCGAGCATGGTTATCAGGCAAACTATCAGATAATCGTCGACAGGGTCAACAATACCGATACCCTGGATGTTCATGTGGAGATGACTCCGGAGATGTTCACCGATAACGTACAGGAGATCACCAAGAGACAGAACGATCTGGTAGCGGGACTTAAGTCTATGCTGGGTCTTAAGGCGAAAGTAACGCTTGTTGCACCCAAGAGCATAACCAGAAGCGAAGGCAAGGCTGTAAGAGTTATAGATAACAGAAAAATATAAAAAAAGGGGGTCAGGGTTATGAGCGTAAAACAGATTTCCATTTTTCTCGAGAACAAGCCCGGGAAGATGTATGAGATGACGGAAGTTCTTGCAAAGAACGGTATAAATATGCGCGCACTTTCGCTTGCGGAAACCGAAGGCTTCGGCATAGTGCGTATCATAGTCAATGATGTGTATGTTGCTACCACAGTGCTTAAGGATGCAGGTTATATCAACAAACTGACAAGCGTGGTCGTTGTGGAGATGCCTGACGTACCCGGTGGTTTAAGCAAGATACTTAAGGTGTTTGCCGACAGCAATGTCAATCTTGAGTATATGTATGCGCTTGCGGCGGAAGCTTCAAGTGATAAAGCATACATGGTATTCCGTGTCGATGATCATAAGGAAGCTGCTGCAGCACTTTCACGTGCAGGCTTCCGTGTCATCAATCAGGAAGAGATAGCTGAACGGTAGGAGGTAGTGTATGAAGACACTTAGCGGCTTTTTGCACGGGGTTAATCTTGGCGGCTGGCTCTCACAGTGCAACCACACCAAGGAAAGATACGAGAATTTCATCCGCGAAGAGGATATCAAGAAGATCGCAGGCTGGGGCCTGGATCATATAAGAGTACCTGTTGACTATGATCTGATAGAAACAAAAGAGGGCGAAAGAAAAGAAGAGGGCTATGTGTATCTGGACAGGGCTGTAGCCTGGGCCAGGAAGTACGGTCTTAATATGATACTGGATCTGCACAAGACCGCCGGCTTTTCCTTTGATGACGGAGAACAGGAATCCGGTTTCTTTGAGGATGAGAAATATCAGGAAAGATTCTTCAGGATCTGGGATGATTTTGCGGAAAGGTACGGCAGTGAATCGGGAATGCTGGCTTTCGAACTGCTCAATGAGGTGACTGACAAGGCCTACTGTGCGAAATGGAATGAGCTGGCCGGAAAGTGCATAAAGCGCATAAGGTCGAAATGTCCCGATATAAAGATACTCGTTGGCGGATATTACAACAACAGTGTTATTGCCGTTCCCGATATAGATGTACCTTATGATGAAAATATAGTTTATAACTTCCACTGCTATGAGCCGCTGATCTTCACACATCAGGGAGCAGCCTGGATAGCCGGTATGGATACGGAATTCAGGATAGGCATCAATGCCACCGTCGGTGAGATGAGAGAGGCTACGAGAACACAGTGTAACATGGATTTCACCGGAGATCTTGCCGATGACAAATACATCGATGAGAACTATTTCGAGAAGCTTTTCAAGGATGCCATCAAGACGGCCGATGAAAAGGACGTATATCTATACTGCGGCGAGTACGGCGTC
>CACZSC010000154.1 GCA_902783755.1 uncultured Ruminococcus sp.
AGTCGGAATCAAGATCGAAGACATCTCCGTAGGAATACCCAGTTCCTCCGCCACATCCCTCGGTGCGCTCGCCATGACGTGATCATACCATGTCAGGAAAACATCACGCGTTACATTCTTGCTTAGATCCGCTCTGTTCTGAAAAATCAGGTTCGTAAAATAATCCCCAACAAGGATCATATTCGTTATCTTCCTGTTTTTCAGAAACATCCTTTTATAATTGACGATATCCTTATTGATCAGCTCGTCGACGAGACGGTCATAATGGATCGTCTCGTGTTCAAAAGCCCCAAGACGTTCCCTGATTCTCAGGGAACCCAGCGGAAGATTCTGCGTGGAAACCAGCGTATCCTTGTCGAAAACCGATATCTGGATGCTGCCGCCGCCCACATCTACGATTGCCGTTCCTTTCTCAATATATTTCTTAAATTCCTCTCCCCGCGAGGCTATGGACTTGTACCCCAGGAAGCGCTGTTCCGAATTCGAAAGGATCTCAATTTCAATACCCGTTGCACGGTATATATGGTCGAGAACAAGATAACGGTTGCGTGCCTCACGTAAAGCCGATTTCGCGCAGGCGCGGTAGCCGGAAACACCGAATTCCTTCATAATCCGCTGGAAATCCGTCAGGATCTCCGTCAGTTCGGTAATCCGCTCAACTGATATCTTTTTCAGGGCATAAGTGTCCCGTCCCAGCTCGATGTTCTGCCGGATACGGTTAAGCGATCTGATGCCGTCCTTCTTTGAGAGCTCGAAAATCTCCATGGAGATGTAATACGATCCGACGTCGATGGCGGCAAATGTTGTCACAGCCATTTTTATAATCCTTTCTTTATATTCAGGGCATTTCCTGTCAGGAAAAGAAGTCCGCAGGATGCCTTGATTATAGAAGGATTTCGCGAAGTTGTAAAGGAGTTGTGAGCCTGCGCAGGCGGCTGTGCGTGCCTTGAAACTTTGCCTCAAATGTATTATGATGATCGACGGCAGTGAAGGCACTGTTCTTTGGGATCTGAAAATATCAGATTCCGCAAATGGTCATGTTATTTTCAATTATCGCAACGGACAAGGGAGGATTTTATGGCGCCCAGACATCTAATGAGCCCGCTGGACTTTACGACCGGTGAGATCGGAAATCTGCTGGATCTTGCAGGTGACATTGAAAAGAACCGGCAGAAATACAGTCACACCTGTGACGGTCTGAAAATCGCAACACTTTTCTATGAACCAAGTACAAGGACGCGCCTGAGTTTTGAAGCCGCCATGATGAACCTTGGAGGCAAGTGCCTGGGATTTCACAGTTCCGATTCATCTTCCGCTACGAAGGGAGAATCTGTTGCCGATACGATCCGGATCGTCTCCTGTTACGCCGATATCTGCGCCATGAGACATCCGAAAGAAGGAGCCCCCCTCGTCGCTTCCATGTACTCTTCCATTCCCGTTATCAATGCCGGTGACGGAGGCCACCAGCATCCTACACAGACCCTTACGGATATGCTGACGATCCGCTCCCTCAAAGGACGGCTTGACCGGCTTAAGATCGGACTGTGCGGCGATCTGAAATTCGGACGCACCGTTCACTCGCTAATTGCTTCGCTTTCCCGTTACGACGGTATTTCCTTTACGCTTATTTCACCGGAAGAGCTTCGGGTCCCCAGTTACGTAAGGGACAGCCTCACGGCTAAGAATATTCCCTTCGAAGAAGTGGTAAAGCTTGATGAAAGCACCATGGCCGGCCTGGATATTCTGTATATGACTCGGGTCCAGAAGGAACGCTTCTTCAACGAAGCCGATTACGTCCGCATGAAGGATTTCTATATCCTGGACCGTGATAAGATGAGTTCCGCACCGAAGGACATGTTTGTTCTCCATCCCCTGCCGCGTGTAAATGAAATATCCGTGGAGGTTGACAGTGATCCCAGGGCTGCTTATTTCAGGCAGGTTCAGTACGGGGTCTATGCCCGCATGGCACTTATTCTGACTCTTCTGGGAATCGAGGTGAAATAAAATGTCCGCAAATGAAAAAAACCTTCCGTCACAGAAAAACACCCTAAGCATAGGCGCTCTCATGGAAGGCTTCGTTCTCGACCATATTGCCGCTGGTCATGCCATGACAATCTATCGGTATCTGAAGCTCGGAAAGCTCGACTGCACTGTTGCCATCATAAAAAACGCCACTTCCAGCAAGATGGGACGGAAGGATATCATCAAGGTCGCCTGCCCGGTCGATTTTCTGGATCTGGATGTACTTGGTTTTATCGATCATAATATTACGGTAAATGTCATCAAGGACGGCCGTATCATTGAGAAGAAGAAACTCACTCTTCCGCAGCAGGTGACTAATGTCATAAACTGTAAAAACCCCCGCTGTATCTCATCCATTGAGCAGGGGCTTGATCAGGTTTTTATTCTGGCTGATCCCGAGAAAGAACTTTACAGATGCAGATACTGCGAAGAAAAATGGGACGGTGTTCTCAAGAAATAAAACGGCTTTCAGCAGTTAAAGGTATTTTACATTTAGAAAATTTACTGTTTAAGGGCATTATCGGTGTGCGTTATGCGTATATGAATAAAAATATGTATGGCTATAATATATTTATGTCCGGAAGTTTCCACTATAATATATTATGGAACAATGGCAACCTGTTATACTTAGTTGAGAGATGATAATATGTTCCGAATAGAAAAAGGGAAACACAAAGAGTATGTCATTAAAAGTATCCGTATGCCCGTTGATCTTGTCATGAAATATCAGTCACTTGCAGATACGAATGAGCTGTCCTTCAACGCGCTCATCATTCAGGCGCTGGAATATGCCGTATCGCACATGGAACCGGAAGAAGAACCTAAATAATTATTACTGATCATAAGAAAAACCCACATTCGTATATGATCCAATTCATGATAGTCCGTCTATTTGTGTTTGTCTCATATTCGATTGTGGGTTTTTCTTATTTTGATAAGGACATTTTATCCCTTCAGCCCTCCCGCCGTCATTCCTGAGATAAAATGGCGCTGGAAGATTGAAAAAAG
>CACZSC010000155.1 GCA_902783755.1 uncultured Ruminococcus sp.
CAATTTTTCATATCAAGAATATCTTCTTTGTCTTCTATCTTCTCGGAAGTATAGTGTGCAAATACGTACAATTCATTATGTCGCCGAGGTGTCTTATCGTTTGAATGCCAGTCTATTTTTTCACCTATACTAAAAACAAGTTTGGAATCAGGGAGAACTCTCTCTGTTTTTTCATCGTTAACGCTCGCTGTGGACTTGACTTCTATACGGCTTTTCCTAGGGCCTTCTGAAGTCATAATGATTGGACCATCGATATCGTACGGCTCGGTGCCTTTTCTCTCTTCAGCGATTTCATTTATGCCATTATCGGTCATTGCACATGCAACGATATAAGTGGCAAAAGAACCGCGCGTCATGCTCACATAGATTTCGGACAGGTTGTACTGCCAAAACTCGAGCATACTATGTGGTGAGAGAAGTTTCCCATCAAGTTTTAATGCTTCTTTTCCTGTGAATCTCATCTTTTGTTTTCCTCCGGTATTAAAAGTGGTTTATTTTGAAAGTTACTACTTCTTTCAGAAAGTATACCATAGTTTATCTTTCTGGAAAAGGGGATGAAGGCTAACAGTGCTGAAAAAGTGACAGTTGTGTTCAATCTTTTTTTGTTCTGTTAGCATGACCTGATATTATGCTCAGGCCCTCATAAATGCCCGAAAGCATATCCATCCTGTCTGAAAAGTAGTCGTAGTCCCTGAAATTCACCCCTCCGCACACGATCAGCCTGGTCTCCTGCACAGGACCTGCCGGCGTGTTGTTCCCTGTATGTGCGTTCAATATTTGCTCACCCTTCCTTTCTGCCAAGATTATACACTTCCATGTGTACCGTTTTCAGTGCACGCCAGGTTCATGGCCTTACCGGTTCCTGCCATACGACCAGTGCTGCTCCGTGACGTCAGTGCCCCTGGCGATGAAGGAGGATCCTTCAGTCATAATGTCAAGATCACACTTAAAGTGTATGTTAGCCGAGAACAGTGCATCGTTGCCCGGGATGTGGATGCGGCGCTCAGCTATCGTTTCCTGCACGGGAGTTCCCGGGATGCACTCACCGAAATCTATCTCATGCCTTTCGTGGATAACAGTTATCATGTCCCATTCCTCTTCCGTGCCTTCATAGTATACGTTCTCAAGACTGATACAGCCGTCGAAAGTCTTTTCATCGATGAATCTGACTCTTGTGGGTATGGTTATGTTCCTGAGCCCGGAACAGCCGGCAAAAGCTCCCTTCGGGAGTCTTTCTATGCTGGAGGAAAGTATGATGTCGGTGACCGTTCCGTTCCCGGCAAACGTATCTTTTGCGATGTAGATCACGGGAACGGTGTTGCCGTATCTGTTTACCGCTATCCTCGGTACTTTTATGATCCGGCGGCTGCTGTTACCGAGGGAATAGAGTCCCAGCGGTAGTTTGTAGGGATGGAGCCAGATGATCGCCTGGACGAACTCGAGCTCCTCAGGTATCTCTTCTTCTTTCATCGCTGTGCAGTATTCACTGTATGTCATTGTATTCTCTCCTGTTACATTCGTTATATCCGTGTCATGGAGAGCACTGAAAAACGCCCGTCAGTACCGACAGGCGCTTTCGTTGCTGTTCATGTCCATCGGTCAAGCTTTAGCACCTTGCCTTGATGCAGGTTGCTGTACGGTCAAAGAGCTTGTCTCTCGCGTACTCTTCATGGATCTGTACGTATTTGGTTCAGGTTATCTGCCACCAGTATTCGTAGACTTTCCGGTAACCGTTATGACCGGGGATCTCTCCCCGGTACCTCCGGACTCTCCTGTTGGAGAGGTTCTTGAGATACCTGCAGCCGAAGTAATGTCTGCAGTACCTGCTTTTATCACTGTCATAGACCGAGTACAGGAAAGGGTAGCCCATCTGCCTGTTCAGCTTCAGGAGTCTCCTGTTCCGTTCACAGCTCTGCTTCCATGCCATGTCTGTACTTCCTTTTCGTTCTAGCCCGGTTGTACACCTTGGGATCCTCCGATCTTCTCGTAGCCGAGTCCAGAGGTCCCCAGACACGTCTGCGGGATGAATCGATCATGCGCCTGGCTTTTTTCGAAAGCTTTCCATAGGGAACGAATCTGTTCCTCATCTCCGCCTCCCTCCGTGCTCGCTCGCCTTGAAGTTGTATATCGGATATATCCTCTTCTCGATCTTGACCGTGTCCCCGATGGCGTCTATTATGGACTGCGAGTCCTTATAGGCCATGGGGCACTCGTCAAGAGTCTCCTGACATACCGAAGTGGTATAGATGCCTTCCATCTCCTTCTTGAACGCCGATACTGTGAAATTCCGGTCGGCGTCTTTTCTGCTGCAGATCCTGCCGGCTCCGTGGGGAGCGCTCTGGTTCCATTCGTCGTTGCCGAGACCCGTGCATATAAGGGCGCCGTCGCGCATGTTGAGGGGTATGAGCAGCCGCTCTCCCTCTCTCGCGGACACAGATCCCTTTCTCAGGATCATGTGGTCCATGTCGATGTAGTTGTGTACCGTGGTGAAGAAGTCTGCCTCGGTGAGCTTCATGTTGTCGAGTATCTCCTCCCTGATGATCCTCCGGTTCATGGCTGCGAACCGCTGCATGAACTCCATATCATGGAGATATCTGTCCTTCAGGTCCCCTTCGAGGAAAGCCAG
>CACZSC010000156.1 GCA_902783755.1 uncultured Ruminococcus sp.
ACCCGATATCCACAGAAAGGGCAAGTACTATGACGAACGTATACGAAAATCCTCTTGTCACCAGATATGCCGGACCTGCAATGAAGGAAGTCTTCTCCGCTGACCGTAAGTTCTCCACATGGAGAAAACTCTGGGTAGCCCTGGCAGAGGCGGAGAAAGAACTGGGCCTTGACATCACGGACGAGCAGATCGAAGAACTCAAATCAAAAATCTATGACATCGACTATGACAAAGCCCGTGAATATGAGTCGCAGGTGCGTCATGACGTCATGGCTCATGTAAAGACATACGGTGACGCGTGCCCGAGCGCAAAAGGCATTATCCACCTGGGAGCAACGTCCTGCTATGTGGGCGACAACACGGATATAATCGTGATGAGGGACGCCCTTGAAATAATAAAGAAACTGCTTGTCAACTGCATCAGAGCGACTGCCGCTTTCGCTGACGAGCACAAGGATCTTCCGACTCTCGCGTATACCCATTTCCAGTCAGCTCAGCCGACGACTGTAGGCAAAAGAGCGACCCTGTGGATCCGGGACCTGGTCTCAGACCTTGAAAACCTTGAATTCGTACAGGGAAATCTGAAGCTTCTGGGATGCAAAGGGACGACCGGGACATGCGCTTCATTCATGGAGCTCTTTGACGGTGACTGGGAAAAAGTCAGAAAGCTCGATTCCATCATCGCTGAAAAGATGGGATTCGATTCGTGTTACCCGGTCTCGGGACAGACCTATTCGAGAAAAGTCGACTTCAGCGTGCTGTCCGTGCTCTCGGGCATCGCCCAGTCGGCGACTAAGTTTTCAAACGATATAAGGCTTCTGTCGCACCTGAAAGAATTCGACGAGCCCTTTGAAGCAAAGCAGATCGGGTCATCCGCAATGGCATACAAGAGGAATCCGATGAGAAGCGAAAGGATCGCCTCCCTTTCAAGGTATGTGATGACGGATCTCATGAACCCGGCGATCACAGCCGCCACCCAGTGGTTCGAAAGGACTCTTGACGATTCGGCGAACAAACGCATCTCCATCCCCGAAGCATTTCTTGCAACGGACGCCATCCTGTCACTGTACATCAACGTGATAAGCGGAGGACGTGTATATCCGAAGGTCATAGCAAAACATCTTGCAGAAGAGATCCCGTTCATGGCTACAGAGAATATCCTGATGTACTGCACCAAGAAAGGCGGTGACCGCCAGGTCCTGCATGAGGCAATAAGGGAACTGTCTGTGGAATGCGCGTCGAATATAAAGGCAAACGGTGCCGACAATGACCTTCTGGTGCGTATTCTCGGAGATCCCAGATTCGATATAACATCTGAAGAGCTGGATGCCCTGTGCGACCCTTCTACATTTGTAGGATTTGCTCCCCTGCAAACAAAAGAGTACCTTGAAAACGAGATATACCCTCTCCTCGAAAAGTATTCCGGACTGGGTGAATATGAGGTAAAGATCTCCGTCTGACACAACATAAATCCCTCTGGTTCACACATTCAGAGGGATTTGTTATATTCGCTCAGGCAACCTGCCGTGATAATTCTATATGCTAAATGCCTTCCATAAACCTGTTGACTACCAATTGTCGGAAAGCAGGGGAAAGGGTCGCAAAATATGCCGTAAAGCCAGTTACCCTCACCACAAGATCCGGATACGCATCCGGATTTTTGTTTGCCTCCATTATAGTATCCCTGTCCAGGATGTTGATGTTTATAAGGGTGCCGCCCTGCTCGAAATGCCCGAGAAGGAACCTTTCGATTATATCTATCCCTTCCTCGTCACATCCCACTCCGGGGTCAAATTCTATCTGCATGGGGCAGGTATTTCCGTAGGCGCACTGGACCGAAGCTATTCCGTTGGACATCGCCGTGGGGGCGCCGTCCTTCCTGAACCCGGGATTCGGGTTGGCACCGTGGGATATAGGCTCGCGAGCATGTCTTCCGTTCGGAGTGGCTCCCACTTTCGATCCGTATTCTATCGTCCGCGCCCAGCTGAACCATCCAGGCACAAGCTGGCGCCCTTCCGGCATCTCCTGGGAACGTATGTTCTTCACCCAGTTGTCGGTTATCCTCCTGGCCCATGCGTCCGAAACGGTGTTCCCCTGACAGTACCTCGGCGATGATGACAGGATCAGCCGTACCCTTTCATCGGCAAAATCGGAATCGAGGGCTTCGAACATCTCGTCCCAAGTGAGCACATGTTCACGTATTATCCTGGTCTCGATGGCTCCGAAGGAATCGGCCACTATCGCAAGTCCGCACCCGTCCACGCCGATGGTGAACAGCTCGGCACACTGCGAGATGTCCTCGCCCTTCTCGAGAGTATTGTGCATCATGAGGTTCATGACGAGTTCCGGCGTCACTTCCCACTGGTGATCCAGGTGCAGATTGATCCCGGCGGCCGTCACTTCAACAGCCTTTCTGAGATGCCCGTCATAAATATCGAACAGTTTTTCTATGGATCTGTCATCTTCTTTTCTCAGGTCTTTCAGAGCCTCTTCGAACACTTTCGCGATGTTTATCTTCACCACATCGTTCATCGGGAACTCCCGGCCGGGGACCGCCATCCAGTTGCACCCCACGGCTATCCTCTCCCGTGCGGTCCTGATGTCCGCCCCGGTCCTCATGTATCCCTCAGCCAGTGCCCTGTCATTACAGAATCTGGGCCAGCCGTGCTTGTGCTTTATGAGGCATTCGATCGCTTTCCTGAGAAACATCCGGTCGCAGTTCTCATGCACTCTCACGGTGAGGTTGCATGCGATATCCAGGCTGTCGGCCGCTTCCAGGATAAGATACGAAAGGTGGTTCGTCATGTCCCGGTCCATCCAGTCAACTCCGGATATCTGGTAATAATGGGGATCTATCAGAAGCAGGTTGGCTATGAGGAACTTGGCTGTCTCGTCATCGAGTATGCCCCTCTTCACATCGTTCTCGTAAAACGGCAGGAGCAGCGTGTCCAGCTGGAATCCAGCCCCGTCCCTCGTATAGATCCTGGATGCGCAGTTGAAGAACGCCGTCCATTGACATGCTTCCCTGAAAGTCTCCGGGGCTCCGGTCCGGACCGCGCGGCAGGTCTGCAGCATGGTCTCAAGGTTCTCCCTGATCTCGGGCCTCGTCTCTTCCGGGATCATTTTTTCTATCTGCTCTATATGTCTGTCGACGAACCGGATTATGGCGCGGACTACTTTTTCCTCTGCGTCGTAGAAATCCTTTTTTTCAGGGTTTATCTTCCTGTATTTCTCAATCTTGTCAAGGAATCCGCCGAAACCCAGTTCGAACCCGATCCTGTAGTCACAGGCGAAATGGGCGTCGCTGTCGATGCCGGTCTGGATGTTGTATTTCTCCTGCCAGGGCTTGAGTTCGTCATAAGGGAAGCGCTGCTCGTCCCAGCTTTTCGCCCACTGGTCAGTGGCGCTTTTCATAAACTCAGTGTTCTTCTTTTTCTCTTTCAGCCAGTCAGGCATGAAATGGACGTCGCCCCTGTAGTTGATGAGCATGTCGCGCCATCTTCCGCAGAGCATCTCAAGCGGATCGACATAGGGCTCGTGGGCATCTATGACCCTGACAAAATTCTCGCTCATGCCGTCATATCCGTAGAAACTGCCGTTCTCGCTGTTGTACCAGGGCTCCACATCGTAGTTTTCGGTGACTGGCACTGTCCCGAAATCGTCAAGATCGGTAAATCCGTTCTGCTTTCTCTTCTCGAAAGTATGGCGGATCTTTGTTTTTCTCAGTTCAGCCAGTCTGTCAGCGTATGAAAGCATATCGTCCAAGCTCCTTCATCAGTTCTTTACCCGGCACGGTGAATCCCGGCGCAGGCTGGTTAAGCGCTGCTCTCTTGGCGTTCCCCAGAGGATGGTACGGCAGCAGTTCGTACCTTATGACGCTTTTCAGTCCCTGGAGAAACTCCGATATATGTTCTATTCCCTGATCCACTTCCGGTATGACCGGGGTCCTCGCGATCACCGGTATCCCGAGCCCGTTCAGTTTCATGAAATTCTCCAGTATCCCTTCGTTTCCCACCCCGGTGTATTCCCTGTGGATATCACTGTCCCAGACCTTGAGGTCGGCCATGACGAAGTCCAGTTCGCCTAGTATCTCTTCATTGTATATGACGAGCGACGTCTCGGCAGCAGTGCTTATCCCCTCCGATCTGCACAGTTTCACGCACTCATAAAGGAAATCCGGCTGGGCAAAGGGTTCTCCGCCGGAGAACGTCACCCCTCCGCTGTCTCCGTAATACGGTCTGTCCTGCAGTATCTCGAACAACACCTGATCCGGTGTCATTTCTTTTCCGCAGACGACTTTTGCACCACTGTAGCATCCCTGGTCGCATTTCCCGCATCCGATGCATTTTTCGGGATAATACAGAAGCTGCTTATCAAAGGAGATGCATTCGGGATTGTGGCACCACATGCACGACATCGGGCATCCCTTGAAGAACACGGTAGTTCTGAGCCCGTATCCGTCATGCAGTGAAGCCCTCTGAATATCTGTGATCATCCCCACAGGCATCTCCTCCTTTCGTCCTTATCCGGCGCGCCATGTAATCTCACCCGTATTATACCTCATTCCGGAACAATATCCAATATGAATGGAACAATTCCCGCCGGCAGTTCACCCCTTGCGTCTGCCGCATGAACGGGGCGGCGGTTTTTCGGAGTTTTTGTTGCATATGAAGGCGGTTTGTTGTATCATTATCCCAAGAAAACGATACAGAATACAGAGGTTCATCATGGGCATCCTGACCGAAAAAAGAAGAGGGGTCCATCCGAGGATAGTTCACACCCCGGAGGCAGCAAAAGATTTTCTCGAAAGGATCGAGGCTTCCCCGAAACTTCGGGAAATGAGGGAGAAGCACGTCAGGAAGCAGCTGGAAAAAGCGGAAGAGCTGAAATCCCGGGAACTGGTGAAATTCGAAGGACTTACCAATCTGAATCCGGCCTGCGGACAGATAGGGGAGATCTCCGGCACTTTCGGCGATCTTTACCTTCTCGGCCGATGTGACGCTGAGGGGATCAGAAGGGTCAGGGAAGCCGCGCTGCACATCTCGGAATATCCCGTGTGGTGCGAGCCCGGCATCCTGTACAGAAGGTTTGCCTGGCACTCCGATCTTCAGACCTGCATGCTCGTCAACAGCATGTCCACCATCTATGACCAGTTCTATGAAGAGTTCTCGGAGAAGGAAAGAAAGACCATCAGGGATGCATTATTCAGCAAAGGCATCTTGCCCCTTCTGGATGACTGGATAAATCCCGGCACGAGGATCCATGCCCTGGACACCATGGGGCACAACTGGTGGGCGGTATGCATCGCAGGCGCTATAATAGGCCTGTGTGCAATATATGACGAGATCGACGACGGGATCCCCATGATCGAAGTCGCGCTCAGGGCCCTCCGTGAATTCATGGGCTATAAAGGGCAGCCCGCTCTCGGCAGAACGGCCAATTTCGATGAATCCGGTATGTTCTGGGAAGGTGCTCTGTATTTCAATTACGGCATCGGAGAACTGTGCCACGGTCTTGCAGTAATGAAGAACTGCTTCGACGACGGAGGCTTCATGACGGCCCATCCTCTCTGGAAGAAGATACCCAAAGCCTTCATGAGCATGGCATATCCGACTTCAAAGAGCGATCTGGAATATCTGTTCGCGGATTTCGGAGACAGCCACATGTGGATAGGCGGCTGCTCCCCGATGGCGACGTGCATGCTGGAAGCGGGGATCGGCGACGAGGACTTCAAGAGATTCTTCAACACGGCCCACGGCAAACCGGGCATCATGGACTTGAAAAATCCCGATCTGTTCGAATGGGACGGGAAGGCCCCGAAGCTTCCGACAGTCTTCCTGTCGGAGGGCGCCGGACTGTGTACCGTAAGGTCCTCCGGCAGCAAGGACGCAAACATGCTGAGCGTGCGCTGCGGATACAGCTGGAACCACGCCCATGCGGATGCCGGCTCCTTCATCCTGTTCCACGGCGGAGAGTGTGTGATATCCGATTCTGCGACCACGACATACGGCAGAAAGGAATACATGGGTTACTATGTTCAGAGCCAGGCCCACAACATGATCCTGGTCAACGGCAAGGGCATGCCCGGATGGAACGTATCCAGGGGCAACAGGCTTCCCGGAAAGATCCGCGAGCTTGTGCGGGACGGCAGGACCGTCAGCTTCATAGCAGACGCCACGGGTCCCAGATCCGATCAGTGCTTTAGGGATCTGAGGACTTTCATCAAGGTCGACGACAGCCTTTTCGTCATAGTCGACGACATGACGGCATACAAGGAATCGGCATTCGATTTTCTCCTGCATTACAGGGGCGACGTCAGATGCAGCGGAAACCGTATGAAAATAAAGACGGGTGACACGGTGACCTATGTGGACACAATGGTCCCGTATGACATCAGAAGAAAGAAAAAAGAGATCGACGGAACAAAGTACATGAGCATCAGGGTCGGCAAAAAAACGATGAAGCTCCAGATGATGACCGTGATCTCATTTGAAGATTCGGAGACCACGTCACAGCTGATATCAGATGACAACATTCTGGGATGCGTCATCACCAAGGACGGTGTCGAGCACAGGATCTTCTACAACAGGGCAGCTGACAGCCAGCTGGCGCACGAAAACAGCATAAACCGGATAGGCGGGTATCTTACTGACTCGTATATCTTCGCTGACCTCTTCAACGGTGCAAAAAAGCTGTGCATCCTCGGCAGTTTTCTCAGGAAGGACGGCAAGTCCTATCTTGAAGAGTGGATCAAGACAACACGGTTCCTGAAATGAAAAACACTGATTTCATCAAGGGTCCCGTATGGAAATGCATACTGGCCCAGTCTGTCCCAATGATCATAGCCCAGCTGGTACATCTGCTGTACAATGTAGTGGACCGGATATATCTCGGGCACATGGGGGACAGCGGCGCAATGGCGCTGACGGGAGTGGGACTCACTTTCCCGGTCGCCACCCTCATCATGGCCTTCGCGGCGCTGTTCGGCACGGGAGGCGTGCCCCTGTTCTCAATAGCAAGGGGCGCAGGCCGGGATGAGGACGCAAAGAAGATCCTCGGGAACTCCTTTCTTCTGCTGCTGATATCGTCAGCGGCTCTTACTGCTGTGTTCTATATTTTCAAGAGGCCCATCCTTTTCGCTTTCGGCGCCAGCGAGGAGTCATTCGTTTTCGCTAACGAGTATCTCAGGATATATCTGGCGGGAGCGGTTTTCTCCGCTCTGGTCACGGGGCTGAACGGATACATAAACGCGCAGGGCTTTCCCAAGGTAGGCATGCTGTCCGTTGTCATAGGAGCGGTCGTCAACATAGCTCTCGATCCCCTGTTCATATTCGGATTCGAAATGGGAGTATCAGGTGCGGCACTCGCCACCGTCATCGCGCAGGCACTGTCTGCTGTATGGGTGCTCTCATTCCTGATCGGAAGAAAATCACAGATACATCTGGAGAGAAAGTATTTAAAGCTTGAAGGCCGGATATTCCTCGATATCCTGAAACTGGGCACTTCCAACTTCGTCATGCAGGGGACCACGTTCCTGGTGCAGATCGCGTGCAATGCCACGCTCCAGCTGTACGGAGGGGACCTGTACGTGGGAGTCATGACCGTGACCAACTCGGTCAGGGATATTTTCATGCTCCCCGTAAGCGGCATAACCAGCGGCGCCGGCCCGGTCATCTCATACAACTACGGAGCAAAAAGATATGACAGGGTCAGGAGCGGGATAAAGTTCAACACCTTCATAGGTCTCGGATACACCGTGATAGCCTGGCTTGCGGTCCTCATTTTCCCGCGGTTCTGGTTCGGTATCTTTTCGGATGACACGGCTCTTGCGGATATCGGAATAAAGCTCCTGCAGACATATTTCTTCGGTTTCGCGTTCATGTCCTTCCAGTTTGCCGGGCAGTCGGCGTTCCAGTCGCTCGGTGATGCGAAACATGCCATCATATTCTCTCTCCTTAGAAAAGTCGTGATCGTCATACCGCTCACGCTCCTGCTGCCCGCACTCGGGCTCGGTGCAGACGGAGTGTTCATGGCAGAGCCCATATCGAACATCGTAGGCGGCATAGCCTGCTATCTTACGATGATGCTCACGGTATACAGAAAGCTCAAGACTACGGACCTGTAGAGGTCCGGTTTAGGATCAGTCATATCGTGATACATTCCCGTGATTCATGTTTTTTATCCCGAAATATGTGCAGTCAGCGCCTTATTCGGTCAATTTTAAGCCCCTCCGCACCCAAAACCGCAACAAACCTCTTGCATTTCAGCCGTGAATACGATAAAATGAAGGACGGTTAAAAATACTTTAAACAGGAAAGGAGATTATCCCCTCGCAGATAACCTTTCAGGGGGATAGAATATAACATGGTAATAGCAGGTGATTTTAAAAACGGAGTAACATTCGACATGGACGGTCAGGTAATGCAGGTGATCGAATTCCAGCACGTAAAACCCGGCAAGGGCGCGGCTTTCGTGCGCACCAAGCTGAGAAACGTCATCAACGGGTCCGTGATCGAGAAATCGTTCTCCCCGACAGACAAGTTCAATGACGCGAGAATAGAACGCCGCGACATGCAGTATCTGTACAATGACGGCGACCTCTATTATTTCATGGACCTTGAGACATACGAACAGATGCCCATCGGGAAGAACCTCATCGGCGACAACTTCAAGTTCGTCAAGGAAGAGATGATCTGCACCATCCGTTCGTATCAGGACAAGCCATTCTCCGTCGAGCCTCCGATGTTCGTTGAGTTGGAAGTCATCGACTGTGAGCCCGGTGTCCGCGGCGACACAGCGACAGGCGCTTCCAAGACGGCGACCGTCGAGACAGGCGCAACCATCAGAGTTCCCCTGTTCATCGAGACCGGAGAAAAGATCCGCATCGATACAAGAACGTCCGAATATCTCGAAAGAGCATAAGTGTTAATCACGGAAAGGAAGTATGACATGAACGCAAGAGAAAATGCAGCATACGTAAAAGGCCTGGTAGAAGGCATGCAGCTCAATACCGAAACCAATGAAGGCAAAGCCATCAAGGCTCTGTGCGATCTTTGCGAGAAGATGGCCGAGGAACTGGATGCTCTGAAGGAAGATGTCGATACAGCCTTTGATTATCTGGACGAGCTGGACGAGGACCTCGGAGCAGCCGAAGAGATCCTTTATGATCTCGACGAAGACGATTACTGCTGCGATGACGACTGTGACTGCTGCTGTGACGATGACGACTACGAAGAGGATGAGGACGAAGAGGACGAGGAAGACGAAGAGGACGCCGAGTTCTACTGCGCGATCTGCCCTCACTGCGGCGGCAAGGTATACTTCGACGATACCATGGATCCCGAGGAAGTCTTCTGCCCCAAATGCCACAAGTGCATAGTCGAGGACGAAGACGAAGATGACGAAGAAAAATAAAGCAAGATCGTGACTCCGGGAGCAGCAGGCAACTGCTGCTCCTTTTTGTCAGGGATCCATAACGATTTTTTCGTTAATATCCGTTTTCTGACATTTTTCTCTGTACTACATTTGCTGTTTCTGATATAATCATACTGAAGAATCGGAAAGGAGGGTCCCGAGATGATGAAAGACCCGTACCAGGTCCTGGGCGTATCCCGGGATGCTCCGGAAGAGGAAATCAAGAAGGCGTACCGTGCGCTTGCAAAGAAATACCACCCCGACATGAACCCCGGAAACAAGGCTGCCGAGGAAAAATTCAAAGAAGTGAACGAAGCCTACGACATGATCCAGAACCCCTCCAAATACAGGAGACAGGGGTTCGGGGGATACGGCTCCGGTTACAGCGGGTACTCCGGCAGCACAGGAAACAGTGGCGAGACCGGAGGCTACGGCGGATTCGGATTCGATCCGTTCTCCTGGTTCACCGGTTTCGGGAACATGTACGGTTCGCGCACGTATTACGACACATCTCCCCATGAGGCACCGGAAGATTCCCAGCAGGTAAGGGATGCTATATCTTATATAAACAGAGGTGAACATGCCCAGGCAAAGGTCATCCTAAACAGCATGGGCGAAGACCTCAGGAACGGAAGATGGCACTACCTGATGAGCCTGGTGCACTACGGTTCTGGAGACGTATCAGCGGCCGTCACTGAGATAAGCATCGCAGTCAACATGGATCCGAACAACATGGTATACCGCCAGCTGTACCAGAGGATGAGCCGGTCCGGCGGTACCTATCACACATACAGCGGATTCGGAAACGGAGGAACAAGGCAAAGCGTCACAAGATCTCCCCTCTCCATAGTCGGCAGGGTGATCCTGGGATTCATCGTGTTCCGCCTCATCATGTATTTCCTCCAGTTCCTGTTCGTCGGACTTCCGTACGGATGCGGAGTATAGATTCCAGCTGTGTTCGTCAAACAAAACTGCTACACAACAGAAAGGAGGAGTGCTGATGCTGGAGCTCACCAACATAACAAAGGTTTATCCCATGGCGGGGGAAACCATCGAAGCCCTGAAGGGCGTCAGCCTGAATTTTAGGAAAAATGAATTCGTTTCCATCCTCGGCCCCTCTGGATGCGGCAAGACCACCATGCTGAACATCATAGGCGGTCTCGACAAGTATACTGAGGGAGATCTCGTTATCGGCGGAGTGTCCACAAAACAGTACCGTGACCGGGATTGGGATGCGTACCGCAACCATTCGATAGGATTCGTTTTCCAGAGCTACAATCTGATCCCTCATCAGACCGTGCTGCAGAATGTGGAGCTGGCACTTACTCTGGCGGGAGTATCAAAAAGGGAAAGAAGAAAAAGAGCCCGTGAGGCTCTTGAAAAAGTGGGGCTGGGAGATCAGCTGAGAAAAAAGCCGGCCGAAATGTCGGGCGGGCAGATGCAGAGAGTAGCCATAGCCCGTGCAATCGTGAACAACCCGGATATAGTCCTGGCAGACGAGCCGACGGGAGCGCTGGATACCGAAACCAGTGTACAGGTCCTGGACATACTCAAGGAAATAGCAGGAGACAGGCTGGTCATAATGGTGACACACAATCCGGAGCTGGCTGAGAAATACTCTACCAGGATCGTAAGGATGCTTGACGGCAGGATCATCTCCGACAGCCGTCCTCTTACTGAGGAAGAACAGCTGGAAGAGGCTGAGATGGACCGGACAGTACGGGAAAAGAACGCAAAGAAGAAGCATCCCTCCATGTCTCTTTTTACTTCATTCGGGCTTTCTCTCAAGAATCTTCTGACAAAGAAGGGCAGAACTGCACTCACCTCATTCGCGGGCTCCATAGGTATCATCGGGATAGCCCTCATATATGCCGTGAGTTACGGTATGACCAACTATATAAACTCGGTGCAGGAAGAGACTCTGGCCTCTTACCCCATAACGATAGAAGCGACCCACGTGGATGCTTCGTCCCTCCTTACCACCTTCATGGGCAGATCAGCGGACAGAACCGAGCACGACGGAGAAGGAGACGGTCAGAAGATCTACCAGAAGGACGTCTTTTATGACATGATAAAGGCCCTGAACTCCGTCGAGGAAAGGGAAAACGATCTCAGATCCTTCAAATCATACATTGAACAGAAAATGGAGGAAGGGGAAAACTCTCTCAGTTCTTCCCTTTCCGGCATAAAGTACACATATAACAATGATTTTCTTGTATACACAAAAAACGTTGACGGAAAGATAATCTACTCGGACACAAGATCCCTCATGACGGATCTTATCCGGGATGTTATGGGCCGGAACGTGGACTCCGAATCCGAATCCGGCAGCAGTTCGTCCGGCTCGGGAATGTCATCCATGACATCCATGATGGGACTCGGGACCTCGAGCACTCTCATGTCATCCACAGCACTGTGGCGCGAACTCCTGCCCGGCAACAACGGAGATCCCATTAATGAGATCACGAAACGCCAGTATAAACTGGTATACGGCACCTGGCCGTCACGATACGACGAGATAGTACTCTTCACCGACAAGAACAGTGAACTGAACGATCTGACCTTGTATGCCCTGGGCCTGAAGCCCTATGAAGAGATCGAGGCCATCATGAGGTCGGCCATCGACAAGACTACTGTCGAAAAAACCAGCCACAGCTGGACATACGAAGAAATATGTGACATGGACTTCAGGGTAATACTCAATTCCGACTGCTACATCCTGGACGAGGCCACAGGCACATATTCAGATCTGAGGAGCACCGAAGCCGGAATGAGCATCCTTTATGACGGAGCGCTTGTCCTTCATGTCACCGGTATAGTTATGCCCGACGAGAATGCCGTCGGCGGCTCCGGAAACGGAGCCATAGGCTACACGTCAAAGCTCACCGAATATCTGATAGAAAAATCGTCAGGCTCTGACATAGTGAAGGCCCAGAAGGAATCCCCTGACACGGACGTCTTCACTGGGCTCCGCTTCAAAGACCAGGACGGCGATGTTTCCTCCAAAGCCGAGACATTCAGGGAGTACATCAGCGGTCTTACCGAAGAACAGAAAGCCTTTATGTACGCAAGGATCGCCAGCATCCCGAGCGACGAATCAGTACTCGCATATGTAACCGATACCCTTGCCGGGCTTTCAAGGGAAGAGATGGAAAACATGCTGACCCAGGCCATGGCAGGACAGACCGGTATGGCGGCCGATCAGATCTCCTCATACGTGTCCTCAATGAGCGATGAGGATTTTGAAAAAATGTTCTCCAATCTCTTATCACAGCAATATAAGGAACAGTACGCCCAGGGAGTATACGCTCAGCTGGCAAGGATGACCCCCGGCGAACTGTCCGCCATGCTGGATGATACCGTGTCCGGGCTTTCCGACGAGCAGTCGGCGGAATACCATGACAAGCTGCTGGAGTTTTCCGACTCCACCTACGAAGAAAATCTCAGGAAAATGGGCTGCATAGACCTCGACAGTCCCTCCACGATAAACCTTTACGCATCCTCGTTCGCCGACAAGGACACCATAGAGTCGGCAATCACCGAATACAACGATGGAGTGGAAGAACTTAAGCAGATTCAGTATACGGACTACGTCGGGCTGATAATGTCTTCAGTGACCACGATAATCAATGCGATATCATATGTACTCATCGCGTTCGTTTCCGTCTCCCTCATAGTCTCATCCATAATGATCGGAGTCATAACACTGATATCCGTGCAGGAAAGGACCAAGGAGATAGGTATCCTTAGGGCCATCGGAGCATCAAAGAAAAATGTCTCCGGCATGTTCAATGCGGAGACTGTCATGATCGGGTTCATGTCCGGATTGGTCGGAGTCGTTATAACATACCTGCTGTGCATACCGATAAACGCCCTGCTGCACCACCTTACCGGAATAAAAGGCCTCAATGCCATGCTCCCGCCGGTCACAGCGCTCATCCTCATAGCGATAAGCGTACTTCTCACCCTGATAGCTGGCATCATACCTTCAAGAAGCGCGGCAAAAAAAGATCCCGTAGTAGCATTAAGAACCGAATAGATTGCAGATACAGCCAAGTATACAGCCGGATCCCTTGCCTGAAATCCAGACAAGAGATCCGGCCTTTGCTTTACCTATCAAACTGCAGATTGCATGGTGTCAGTCTTCAATGTAGACTTTTTCAAATTTCCTGCTGCCGATACCCAGATACCTGGATCTGTCGCCAAGCATGATATACTCGCCCTTTTCATCCTTCGACACGGGATAGATCGAATACGCCCTCACATCATCCCCGCCGAGAGAGACCGTCAGTCTTGTTCCGGACGTCAGGGGAATGAACTCCTTTGTGAAATACTCGTAAGCCACCATCTTCTTTCTCTTCGGGAAGCCCGGGATCACATTCAGAGAAAACGTTTCCGTCAGAGGCCTGCGGCTAATGTTGAACAGAGCCAGAGCATATCTGTCCTTCTTGGAATTGAATACTTTCAGTATCCTTCCCTCTTCAGCGCAGTCATGGTATATGCAGTCCGTTGTCGGCATGCCCGCCTTATCGAGTCTGCAGATGTCACCGTCACGGCCGGCTACGGGAAGTATCCCGTCAAGGCTGCTCTCCCCGATTGCGTCGCTTATATACACCGGGCCGCCGGAGATGCTTCTCAGAAGCCCGCTCTTCACGGGATCGGCCTTTCCGGACCACCACATGTCGTAGTCGCAGTGGTAGACCTGAGAATGCCAGATCGCGTTGAACACGTTCTGAGTTATGTGCTTAGCGAACCCGTTCTCACGGTCCGGATAGAAGTCATCACTGTTACGTGATATCGCCGTATGTGGCCTCTGCTGGACGTTCTCCATGTCCATACCCATGCAGTTTATCACGACACCGTTGAAATGCTTGTATATTGACTTCTCTATCGCCTCGTACGCTATCCTCACGCCACGGACCGTGGAATCTATCCTGCGGAATGTGTCTCCGCACATCTGGTTGTCGACCTTTACGAAATCCACTCCGCATTTTTCGAGGTAGGTATGCCACTCGTCCCAGAATCCGAACTGCTTCTTCACGTCATTGATCGGTATCAGCTTGTCACAGAACGCCACGGACTTCATAAGGCAGTCTGCGTGTTTCTTTGCAAAATCGGTATCCGGATCGATGCCCCACCAGTATGCCTGGAGAGTATGCCACACACCAACCTGTTCTACACCGTACTCCTCCTTCATCCTGCGGATGCATTCTTTGAGCCCCTCCGGGAACTTGTTCCTGTCGACCTCAAATGCCTGCAGTCTGTTTTCCACCGTGGGCGACCATCCGTCATCTATGATGACCCAGTGGACCGGGATCTCCTTGGCTTTGAACTCATCCAGTTTCTCATATATCTTTGCGGAAGTGGGCTGCTGGTAGAATGCGTTCCAGCTGCACCATCCGAACTTCTCGAACATCTCCGGATACACACGCTCGTCTCTAAGGCAGACACGGAAAGCCCCGCACTTTCTCGCGAACCTGTAGATCTCCGTCATGGCTTCGATGGGCCCGTCAGAGATGCTCGCCGCGAGAAAAGGCCCGTGGTATTCTCTGAAGCCTTTGGTCTCCGCGCCCATCCTCAGCTCGAAACGTTCAAAAAACGCTCTGAACACATCGCCCACGAAACAGACTAGCGCCGCGTCTCCAGCTTCCGTCTTCATCATGATATGCTGGGTGGAATGCTCTCCCAGGCCTTGTGTCTTTTTTGGCCAGAAAGGCATCTGCCAGCATCCGCCTCCGTCCCTTCCGGTAGCAGTTATCTTCTTTGCAGCATCCAGTCTTACGGGCATGGTCACCCCGATCTCATCAAGCCCCTCTTTCGACTTGAGATCGATGTAGAAAACCGCGCATCCGCCGCGTGACTGCTGGGTGATTTTAACCGACACACCGCCGTTCTTTCCCGTCCAGCACAGTTCCTTTCCTTTGCCTTCTGGCTTCATCCCGACCATGATTTCGCTCCCGCAGTCAAGATGCACCTTGACCGGGAAACCGTTCAGTAGCTGTTTTGAAACAAGTTCAAGCGTCTTATTCATGATATTGATCTCCTGCACATATGTATTAGGATAGAATCATTTTACCAAACGGCTCACCAGCTGTCAATGACAGAGACAAAAAGCAAGTGAATAATCCGGACACTGAGATTTTTCGAAAAATCTGCTCAGACCCTCTTGAAGTTCTTTTGAACCTGTGATATAATCAGTTGAACTTAAAAACGAAGGGCGGTGAAAACCATGGGCCAGTTCATTCCTGGGACAGTTATACCGGGCCGGAACCAGTCAGACGACATCGCAAACGGCGTGTTTTCTCTTCTGCTGCCTATGATCAAGGCTGCGGACGGGCTTACCCTTGCACAGGTCTGCTCTATCACCGCACTGGAGCCTTCCACGATACAGAACTGGGTAAAAAGGGGCTATGTCGCACGGCCTGTAAAGAAAAAGTACTTTGAGAGACATCTTGCAAGGATCCTTATAATATCCATGCTCCGGGATTCAATGAAGATCGAAGATATCGGACTTCTCATGAAGATGATCAACGGCGATGCCACATCCGAGGAAGACGACATCATATATGAAACAGATCTGTACGACTGTCTCTGCGAAGTGATCGGGATAACCGAAAACGTATACGATCAGAAGGAACAGGAAGATCATATAAGGAAGACCGTCAGGAGGTACAAGCTGAAAAACGGCGGAACGGAACAAAGACTGTGCGACGCAGTCAGAGTCATGCTCAGCGGCTACCGAACGGGCGTTCTGAAGCGTGAGTGCGACATGCACCTCGCATGCATGAAAGAGAGGTACAACAGATGACGATCTTCAGCCCGTTCATAAACTGGTGGAACGGGATGACGCTTTTGCAGCAGATCTTTGCAGCCTGCGCCATACCGGCCACTCTTATACTCATAATCCAGTCGATCATGCTCATCGTGGGGCTTGCCGGGAACGCAGACAGCGCTGACAACGGCGAAGGCGATCACGACTCCGGGGATGACGGCATCGACGATACTGACGGAGATACTGATATCGACGACTCGTCAGATTTTGATGATGTGTCCGGCATCGATGATGCCTCCGACCTGGACGATGCTTCCGACTTGGATGATGCTTCAGATCTGGATGACGCCTCAGACATCGATGACGCGTCAGACGCCGATGACACGGACTATGATTCCGGAGATGATGCCGACACAGACATGGACTCCGACGCGGACGCGGATGACGTTTCCGACGGCAGTCATGAGACAGGGACCAATTACCATGTCTCAGACAGAAACGATGTGAACGCCGTGAGAAACCAGAGCGGCCACCACGCAAGCGGCCTGCGGCTCTTCACGGTCCGCGGGATCGTCGCTTTCCTGGCCATCGGAGGATGGCTCGGTGTTTCCATGATTGACCTCAAGCTGAGCCCCGCGCCTGCCTTGATAATCGCCGTAATAGGCGGTTTCCTGGCAATGCTGCTGTGCGCTCTTGTGATAAGATGGTCTGTCAGACTTCAGGAAAACGGAACGATGTCTCTCAAGAACGCGATAGCCCATACCGCAACGGTCTACATCCCGATCCCCCCCGAAAGAACAGGTTACGGGAAAGTGAACCTGACGCTTCAGGAAAGCTATGTTGAGCTTGAAGCCATCACAGACAACAACGAAAAAATTCCCACGGGGACGGAAGTCCTTGTCGTGGGGATCGCTGATAAAAACACCCTGATAGTTAAACCTCTGTAACAAAAATCTATAATTATATAGAAAAGGAGATACAACCATGCCGCCCTCTGTAATCATTCTTCTTTGTGTACTTGCAGTACTCGTATTCACAATGTTCCTTGTGGTCCTCTCGAGGTACCGCAGGTGTCCTTCGGATAAAATCCTCGTCATCTACGGTAAAGTCGGGACCAACAGCGACGGAACCACCAGATCCGCCAAATGCATCCACGGCGGCGCCGCCTTCATATGGCCGGTGATCCAGTCGTATCAGTATCTGGATCTGACTCCCATGTCGATCAACGTGGATCTGACTAATGCCCTTTCACACCAGAACATACGTGTCGACGTTCCCTCAAGATTCACGGTAGGTATCTCGGTAGAACCCGGCGTCATGCAGAATGCGGCTGAGAGACTTCTCGGTCTCAAACTCGCTGAGATCCAGGAACTGGCCAAAGACATCATCTTCGGTCAGCTCCGTCTCGTAATCGCCACGATGGATATCGAGGAGATCAACACCGACCGTGACAAATTCCTTGAAGCGGTCTCACACAACGTGGAGACAGAGCTCAAGAAGATCGGTCTTCGCCTGATCAACGTCAACGTCACCGACATCACCGACGAGTCGGGATATATCGAAGCCCTCGGTAAAGAAGCTGCGGCAAAGGCTATCAACGACGCGAAAAAGTCCGTCGCCATCCACAACAGGGACGGTTCAATCGGCGAAGCATCCGCCCTCAAGGACCAGAGGATCTCCGTTGCGGAATCCAACGCGAACGCCATCAACGGAGAGAACGAATCGATGGCCGAGATCGCAATGTCCAACGCACAGCTGAGAGAAAAACAGGCTGAAGCTCAGCGCAGGGCCACTACGGCTGAAAAGATCTCTGCAGCGAAGGCCCTCGAAGAAGCATACGCAGCAGAGCAGCTGGCAGAAAAAGCCCGTGCGGAAAGAGAATTTGCAACAAAGCAGGCTGATATAATCACAGCCGCAAGGATAGAAAAAGAGCGGATGGAGCTTGAGGCTGAAGCAGAAGCGGAGCAGAACAGACGCCGCGCCAAAGGTGAAGCGGATGCAATCTTCGCGACCATGGAAGCTCAGGCCCGCGGTGTCCAGGAAGTACTTGAAAAACAGGCTCTCGGTTATGCAAAGATAGTCGAAGCCGCAGGCGGAGACACATCTGCAGCGATCCAGATGATGCTGGTAGACAAGATCGAACAGCTCACCAAGATCCAGGTCGAGGCCATCAAGAACCTCCAGATTGACAAGATCACCGTCTGGGATTCCATGGGAGGAAAGGGCGAAGGCGGTTCCACCACCGCGAACTTTCTGTCCGGCATGATGAAAGCCATCCCGCCCCTCAGCGATACCCTTAAGATGGCCGGGATACAGATTCCTGAATTTCTCGGCAAGCAGATACCGGTGAACGAGGCAGAGCCTGCCCCGCAGGCTGTAGCTGAGCCTCAGGAAAATGAAGCAGCAGAAAAATAAGGCAACTAACAAACATGATAAAAAAGACAATATGCCTTATCGTTTCCGCAATGATCCTCATGTTGGCGCTCATATCCTGCGGATCAAAAGGCGTCACTGAAAGCGGGGATCCGGACACGCCGGAACCTCAGACTGACGAGACAATATCCGATCCGATCCCACAGACGGTCGAAGACTGCCTCTTCCTCTCCCCTGCAGTGAGGAGCGTCGACCTGACTGACGAGATTCAGACTGAAAGCTGCTTTGTGCAGGTGTATGATCTTGTCATATCAGCCGAAGCGGGAGATCTTCAGATAATGCTGGAACTGCCGGATACGTATCAGGAAAAGAAACTGGCCGCGATACTGTGGCTGCCTGATGCGGTCATCGACTCCACCCGTTTTCTGTGGCCTGCAGTCAACGGATACGCCGTATTCACACTCTATTACAGAGGTTATCAGGATACACAGAGCACCGGCGAGATGGATTTCGGCGGCGACTGCGATCTGAATGACCTGACAGCGATCCTGGATGTCATACGGGAATGCGGATTTGTGAACCGTGACAGAATATTCGCGGTAGGTGCATCTGTCTGGGAATCTATCGGACTTCAGCGCCTTCTTACCGAAAATGAAGCATCAGGCATCCGCGCTGCAGCACTCCCGAATCCCATAACAGACATGCGCGCGCTGTATGACTGGTCCACCGCCGAAAATGAAGGATGGCGTGAATTTTTCAGGCGCACCATAGGTGGATCCCCAGAGGAAGTTCCTGAAGAATACGACAAGCGTTCTTCAACAAGCCGTGAGCAAGGAGTCCCCCACTTCTGCAAGTGGAGGAAGAATTGCGTCCAGCACGGCGTTTATTCATAGTCACTTACGATTTCTCCTCCGTTTTTGATCTATTTTGTTACTCCAAAGGCCTTTATTCATAAAATGTTTACAATATAAGATGTCTGAAAAAGGCAAAATGGCAGCATTTGTACCATGTTTGGTATTTGTACTTTGC
>CACZSC010000157.1 GCA_902783755.1 uncultured Ruminococcus sp.
AAAAGGCAGTTTTTCAATGATCGCGCTGTACCATCCGGCCGCTATCCTGAGGGATCCATCGAAGAAGGAAGACATGTACAGGGACATGAAAAAAGTCAGGGCGTTCCTTGACGCCCTTAAGAATAACTGAGGTTTATTATGGGAAGAATATATGAGTCGGCCGAGGAACTTATAGGCCGCACGCCTCTTCTGAGGTTCAGGAATTTTGAGGAAAAACTGGGGCTCCGGGCGAAGATCCTATGCAAGCTCGAATGCTTCAATCCGGCGGGATCCGTTAAAGACAGAGTGGCGCTGCAGATGATAAACGACGCCGAAAACTCGGGAAAGCTCAGGAAGGGAAGCGTCATAATCGAGCCCACGTCAGGCAACACCGGCATAGGTCTGGCGTCCATAGGGGCCGCCAGGGGATACAGGGTCATCATAGTGATGCCCGACACCATGTCCGAGGAGAGAAGGAAACTCATGAAGGCGTACGGGGCGGAGCTTGTCCTGACGGACGGGAAGCTGGGGATGCCCGGGGCCATCGCCAAAGCGGAGGAACTGAAAAAATCGATCCCGGACAGTTTCATCCCGGGGCAGTTCGACAATCCCGCAAACCCTCAAGCCCATTTTCAGACGACAGGTCCGGAGATATACGAGGACACTGACGGAAACGTGGACGTGTTCGTGGCCGGAATCGGCACGGGAGGCACCCTGACGGGCGTCGGGGAATACCTGAAGTCGAAAAATCCCGACGTATATGTCGTGGGAGTGGAGCCCGCATCTTCGCCTTTCCTCACAAGCGGGAAAGCCGGCCCCCACAAGATCCAGGGCATAGGAGCGGGATTTGCCCCCGCCGTTCTGAACAGGGACATATACGACGAAGTGATCTGTGTATATAACGATAACGCATTCAGGTACGGCAGACTTGCAGGAATGACCGAAGGGGTGCTGGTAGGCATCTCGTCAGGCGCTGCGCTATGCGGAGCCGTACAGATAGCCGAGAGACCGGAATTTGAAGGGAAGAACATAGTGGTCCTGCTTCCGGATTCGGGAGACAGGTACCTTTCAACGGAAATGTACGACTGATCGGGTCCTGTGAGATCAGGCGGAACCCTTTCTCAGTCAGCAAGCGATACAGACATCAGAAAAGAGGCCATATAGCCTCTTTTTCCATATCATCTTATTATGAATCTACCGGACGAGATCGGATACCGAGCACTTCAGTACCTGTGTGAGCAGGAGCAGGGTGTCTATCTGAGCTTTGTTTATATCCTTTCCGCCTCTCTCGTACGCGCAGATAGTGTGCAGTGAGATCCCGGATTTTTCCGCGAGCTCTGCCTGTGTCAGACCGCAGAGCCTGCGGATCGTCTGAAGGTTCCCGGGCCTGCTTCTGAAGTGCCCGTCTATGACATCATATACCTTTGTGATGTCTGCTTCGTGCAGCGTGCCGTAAAGGCAGAGCCAGTCCTCAAACGGCACCATCCTGAGGATCGTGCTGAAGCTTTTTCCGGAATACCACTGATAATGAGCAATGGCCCATCCGGCCCAGTACACATCGCTCCGATAGTCTGTAGGGAAATACGAGGGATGGGATCTTTCTCCGGTGATCAAAAGCGTCTCGGTCAGCAGTTCCGCTCCGCTCATCCCCACGGTGTATTTCGGATTTCCGTTCTCTATCTCCCCGGCGATACCGCTCTGTATGAACAGTTCCATGAAGGAACTGCCGCTGAAACCGTTGTCGACGACCGCGTAGTGCAGCATGTTGCCGATGTTCCGTGAAACAGTTTCAAGACAATTTGAAGCGAAACCGTGGATCATCATCCTTCATCTCCTCTCTAATTATGTCCAGGACAAATATGTCATCCCTGAGAGAAGCCGGGTCCTTCTTCTGAAGTCTGTATGCGCTGCGGGCTTCGGCATCCCTTTCCTGTCTCAGGTAATAATACTTTCTGTAATCAGCTGTTTCGTATCCGAGAAAAGTCAGATTTTCATAAGCTTTCTCCGACACCAGCACCACCTGTTCCCCGAGATTTCCGAGTTTCAGTGCTCTGTCCAGATCCCTGACGGAGATCGTGCTGTTGATGAAATCCGTCGCGAATGAAAAATATGAGTCGTCGGCTCTGTAACCGATCAGCACGTCAGTGTCCCGGGTGTCGGGAAGAAAGTTGGACAGCAGGTATTCTTTTGATGCCTCTGCGACGGGTGAAGTGATGTCGAATATCCTGTTTTTCAGGAGAATTGCTATCCAGTTCAGCACGTTGTATTCTCCGCCGGTTATCCTCATGATCTTAAGTCCTTCCGTGTCGAGCCGGTACTTGTTTGAGTATCCGTTCCTTCTCGACTGGCAGGCCCATTCCTTGGCAAGCTCAGGATTTTCAGTACAGTAGAATCCCTGCCCGTAATCGTTATGTGGCTTGCCCATTGATAGTTTCGGTTCCTTGACTATCTGCGGCGACCCGTGATATAGAATCATTTTTTCCATCGCAAACGCCTTCTTTCACATCTAATATACTACTACAGTAGTAATTTGTCAACATTTTCAGCCACGGGTAAACAAAAAAGGCCCGGAGGCCTTTTCTGCGTTATATTTCGATCTTCCTTATTTCTTTTTCCCCTGATTTGCGACAGCCTGCATCTTCGCGTTGATCTCGCTCTGGTCGCCCAGGTAGTAGTGGCGGACTGCCTTGAAGTCCTCGTCGAACTCATATACCAGCGGAACTCCGGTGGGGATATTGACGCCGATGATGTCTTCGCTTGAGATGTTGTCGAAGTATTTCACCAGGGCTCTGAGAGAGTTGCCGTGGGCGGCGATGATGACTCTCTTGCCGGCTTCCATGTCCTTCCTGATCACTTCCTCGTAATAGGGAACGACGCGCTCGATTGTGGTCTCGAGGCTCTCATGGGCCGGGAGCAGTTTGGGATCGACGTCTCTGAACATTGCCTGTTTGCCTGCGCTTCTCTCATCGTCGGGATCAAGTGCCGGCGGCTTCACGTCGAAGGAACGGCGCCAGATCTTTACCTGTTCCTCGCCGTATTTCTCTGCGGTCTCCGCCTTGTTGAGCCCCTGGAGAGCGCCGTAGTGCCTCTCATTGAGCTTCCAGCTCTTTATTACCGGGAGCCAGGCCCTGTCCATCTCGTCGAGAGCGATGTTCAGGGTGTGGATGGCTCTCTTGAGGTATGATGTATAGCATACGTCGAAATCGTAGCCTTCCTCCTTCATGACGCGGCCTGCGTTCTTCGCTTCCTCGCGTCCCTTGTCGCTGAGTTCAACGTCGGTCCAGCCTGTGAAGAGGTTCAGCTTGTTCCATTCACTTTCGCCATGTCTTAAAAGCACGAGTTTTGTCATTGTAAGTTACTCCTTGTCTGAATTTCTTATGGGTCGTTTCACAATAGGTACAATACCACAGCGGAGCCGTTTTGTCAACGAAAACGGGACCATGTTCCGCTGATTTTTGCGTTTTCTGCTTCCGGATTCTGATCCGTCAGAGCCCGAATATGTATCCGGATCCCACTCCGAGAAGGGCCGAGATCAGGATGATCATGATCGGGTGTGCCTTTTTCAGTGAGAGCAGCAGAGATACGCCGAATACCGCAAGCGATATATACAGGACGGGGGAGGTGAAGAGGGACATGCTGATGCCCCCGGGCAGGAACACGGTGACGAGGACGCTTAGAGCGGCTGCGCCTATAAGGCCCACAACGGCCGGCTTGAGTCCGGACATGATCCCCTTAACTATGAATGACGACCTGAACTTCACGTAGAACTTCGCGACTATCAGTATGATCACAAAAGACGGAAGGACTACGCCGAGGGTGGCGCAGACGGCTCCGGGGATGCCGGCGGTCACGATTCCGACATACGTGGCCATGTTCACTGCGAACGGGCCCGGAGTGCTTTCGCTGACTGCGACAAGATCTATGAGAGTCTGCGGATCCGCCCATCCGTGGTTTACCGCTTCCTCCTGGATCAGCGGAAGCATGGCGTAGCCTCCGCCGAAGGTGAATGCTCCTATCTTGAGAAACGTCAGAAAAAGTTCGAGGTAGATCATTTTGTCTGCCTCCTCTTCTCGATCAGCGAGCTGACGAGCCCGCAGGCTGCGCACCCGAGGATGACGAACACCACGGGTACTTTGAGAAACGCCACGAGGATGAGAGAGACTGCCATTATGATGCATGAAACTATCTTTTTCGGGGACTGTCTGTACATCGATATGAGCGCTTTGATTATGAGGGCAAGTACTGCCGCCCTTATCCCCATGAAGGCATACCGTACGGCTCTGACCTCGTAGAATTCCCTGAGGAGGAACGATACTACCAGTATCACGATGAAGGAGGGAAGGACCAGTCCGAGCGTACCGGCGAATGCGCCCCAGAACCCGGCTGTCTTGTATCCGATGAACGTGGCTGCGTTTATGGCGATGGGGCCGGGAGTCGACTCCGCGATCGCGACTATTTCTATGATATCCTCTTCGCCGATCCATTT
>CACZSC010000158.1 GCA_902783755.1 uncultured Ruminococcus sp.
GGTATCACTGGTATGAATGCGATGCAGACGGCAACAGCCGTACGGAGATACAGAACTGCACCGGCGCGGATACGGCAACACTTACAGTAAATGACAGCTTCGGATCGGAGGCAAAATTCTACGTATGTGAGGTCATCCGAGAATATGCTGACGGAAGCTTCTCGGACGGTCTTTACTTCAGCGAGCCCTGCGGCATTTTCTTCGGAAACGTCGTGGTCCTCAGGACAAGAGATCTGACGATAACATACGGTGACACTGACCCGTTCAATACGTACATGCCAATCTCTACGGACGATCTGTACGATCTGGAAGGTGAAGGAGCAGACCGTGTGAACGGATGCTTCCTGAGCACATCCCTTGGAGGACTGTCATTCAGAAGGGAACCCGGGACAGACGCCGGGACTTATGCCATAACCCCGGTGATGAACAGCAACTACTGGAAAGATGAGAATTATGACGCATACAGCACAGGTGAGACATACTTCGTGATCACGGTACCGGGCACGTTTACGATACTTCCGGCAGATGTGACGGTGCAGGCTGACACAAAGACAAAGTACGTCGGCCAGGAGGATCCCGAATTCACCGTAAGCATCACGGGTGTGCAGAACTACGAGGAACCTGAGGATGTCATAACCTATCAGGCTCCGGTCCGTGATTCTGGCGAGACTGTGGGAGACTATACCATAACGGTGACGGGCGATGCGGTGCAGGGAAATTATAACGTCACATTCGTGAACGGCACCCTTACGATCGCCGAGCCTCACAGCCACAATGGTGTCATCTTTGAGCCCTGGCCCTACAGCGACAGACTCCCTGAAGAAGGGAACTGGTACCTCACCCGCGACGTGACACTCAGCGGATACTGGTATGTGTGGCATGACATAAAACTGTGCCTGAACGGTCACAGCATCACCGGAGAAGCAGGCGGCAGTATCAATAGTATCATTGAGGTCTCCAGTCCCGGAGTCCTGAGCATCTACGATGAAATAGGAACAGGTTATATAACAGGTATCAATCAGAACCGTCAGATATTCTCGATCGTATCGCTGAACGAAGGTTCGATCCTGAACCTTTACGGCGGAAACATCAGGGGCCGCAGCGGATCAGATGCGCCTAGGGATGCCATCATATACATCATGGGAGATACCGACAATCACGCTGTATTCAACATGTACGGTGGCTCCGTAAGCGGCGCGGAAGGGAACTACAGCTGCGGGGTAAGAGTTGGCAAGATTGACATCGGTTCCGCGAGTATCTATGAATATGGAGAGTTCAACATGTACGGCGGAACGGTGGAGAACAACCACATCGCCTGGGATGTCTATTGCTACGGAGGGGGAGTATATGTAGACGAAGGAAGCACTTTCGTCATGCGCGGCGGTATAATAAGGAACAACAGTGTATACTTCAGTAACGGAAGCGACATGGAAAGTGAAGCTGCCGGCGGCGGTGTCTTCAATTTCGGAAGATTCGACATGTACGGCGGAAGAATAGAATACAACTCCGCTTCGTCTGCCAACGGACTGGCCTTTGGCGGCGGCATCTTCAACAACGGTACCATGACCGTTTATGGAGGCAGTTTCACCGGCAACGCAGGAGGGGACATCGGTGTCTACGATGAATCTGGATACGCGCTCAACATAGCCGGTCTTCCCGAGGGAAAATGCAGCATAGTTATAAATGGCTGGGATAGCGCTGCTAATGAGTATGTATACAGCGGAGGCATCTTTACAAGCGGCCTGTCCGGGTTCAGCAATGAGGAAAACCCGTTCTACAGCTACCGCGGCGATTATGAAGTGACGCTGACGGATTCGGGTGAGGCTCAGCTTGTTCCCAGCAATAACGTAAGCTACCTGATCGTATTCCAGATCGACGGCAGCACGGTAGCGCAGATCTATACGTCTGATGGAGTTACGCCGGTATATGTGGGTGCCCAGCCGGTCAAGGCTGAGACCGAAGATAAGTTCTATCTGTTCGAAGGATGGTCACCGGAACTGGCACCTGCTTCTGCTGATGCGGTATATACAGCTGTCTTCAGAGAGTTTGAAAAACCGGACTTCCTGACGCAGTCCTTAGGACTTTCAGGACAGATTGCAGTAAACTTTTATACAGACCTAAGTCCCCTGAACTCCGATCAGAGAAATGACAGCTACATCGAGTTCAGCATAACCGGAAAGAACGGAAGTACGAAGAGGGTAGAGTTCGATCCGGACAAGACAGATCAGCCCAATCATTATCCCTTCTCATTCGGAGTGAATTCGGTACAGATGGCAGATACGATCACGGCCGTACTCCATTATAAAGACGAGAACGGTACTGAACGTACTGAAACGAAGACATATTCGGTTGAGCAGTATCTCAATAACTTTAATAACGGATCTGGTTATGCAACTGAACTCATCCAGCTAACAAAGGCCATCAGCGATTATGGTTATTACGCGCAGAAATACCTTTCAAAGTATGCTGTGACTCCGTGGACATACGGCGTTGATCACAAACAGATGACTACAGTTTATACAGATGACTATGATGCGATATATCCGAATCTCAAGAATGACCTCAGTGCCTATGCCATAACGCGTGATCTCAACGGTGACATAAGCAAAGTCAGCTATTCGCTCACCCTCGACAGTGATACTGCCATAAACCTGTTCATCACGACCGCGGACGGATACAGCGGAACGGTGACAGCAAAGCTCGGTAACAAACCTCTTGACGTCATCCAGAGTGGAGGACGGTACAAGGTAGTGATCGAAGGCATACCTTCCAACCGACTGGGAGAGATGCAGGAGGTCACCATAACGACTTCCGGCGGCGATTCGACTGTGAGAGTATCTGTTCTGTCATATGCGTATGCTGCATTCGACGACAGCTCTGAGGCCAGGATGGCCATGAGCGCAATTTATGACTATTATATGAAGTCATTGGCGTACATCGCATATGTCGAATCACTGAATCAGAATCACTGAAAGCGGGAGGTGCCGTTATGAGGGAATACATGAACCTGGAAATGGAAGTCATCTTTATTGAAAACGCTGACGTTATAACATACAGCGACGGACAAGATGCAAACGGTGACTATACCACTACGGAGAAGTAATCGGCAGATACGTATCCAACAGAGAACGCCCTCGGGAAGTTCAAGGATCCCGGGGGCATATCTTTGCTGTCAGATGAAAAGAAGATTTTTACGTTTTCACTGAACTCAACTTTTTGTCTGCATTTTGCTTTAATTTTTAGGTTTTTAAGAGTATAATAAGTAAAGCTAGGAGGCATTTTGTAATGATTTCATATTCAAATCTGTTACAAATGCTGGATGAGAAGGGGATTAACAGAACTGTACTCGGAAATGAACTGGAATATCTTCACGCACGATAGCTAAGATAGGACGGGGCGAGAAGATAGCCGATCATGTGCTGTCAAAGATAGCTGCATATCTCGGCTGCAAAGCTGAAGAACTGTACAGTACCTTCAGAGGCCTCTCCGAATGGGAACATGAGAAGAGCTGTCTGATCGACATGTGTCTCGACGGACAGGACGCATTCAGGAAAATGATGTCCGGATCCGGCCTGAGTGACAGATGACAGAAGAAAGAGGGATAGATATGTACATTAATGCACCTTTGGCTGACAGAGTAAGGCCCAGAAGCCTGGACGAGGTCGTGGGACAGCCACATCTGGTAGGTGATAAGGGGATCCTGCGCAGGATACTGAACAGCGGAAATCTTCCGTCGATGATCTTTTTTGGGCCTCCTGGATGCGGAAAGTCCACCATAGCTTCCATAATCGCCGAGAAGACCGAGATGACCCTTCACAAGCTGAATGCCACAAATGCTTCGCTTGCGGATATCAAGGCAGTTGTAAGCGATACCAAGGGAATACTGGGAACGAATGGCGTCCTCCTTTATCTCGATGAGATCCAGTATTTCAACAAGAAACAGCAGCAGTCGCTTCTTGAATTCATAGAGGATGGAAGGATAACGCTAATCGCGTCCACCACAGAGAATCCTTACTATTACATCTACGACGCTCTGCTGTCACGGTGCATGGTGTTCGAATTCAAACATGTACCTGCACCTGAGATACAGAGAAGGCTGTCTGATGTACTGAAGAGCACCTATCCTGATATCTCGGCTTCAGACAAAGCTCTGAGACTCTTTTCCGAAGCTGCCTGTGGCGACGTCAGAAGAGGCCTTAACATGCTGGAAGCCGCAGTGAACAACGCGGACGACAACACGATAAGCGAGGAACTGGCCGAGGCTATAATCCCGGATAACGCCATGAGCAATTTCGACAGGGACGGGGACGTACATTTCGATCTCATGTCCTGTCTCCAGAAGTCGATCAGAGGTTCTGATCCGGATGCGGCCGTTTTCTATCTGGCGAGACTCCTTGAGGGCGGAGATATAATATCACCGTGCAGACGTCTCATGGTCATTGCATCTGAAGATATCGGGCCTGCGTACCCGATGGCACCAGTGATAGTCAAAGCCTGCGTCGACTGCGCGAAGGAGCTGGGGATGCCTGAGGCAAGGATACCTCTTGCGAATGCTGCGATCATACTTGCGACAGCACCGAAATCCAATTCAGCGATATGCGCTTACGACATGGCGGCGGAGGACATCCATTCAGGCCTCGGCACAGATATCCCGTCATACCTGAAGGCACCGCTTTTCAAGGGATACAAGTATCCCCATGACTATCCGGGACACTGGGTAAAGCAGCAGTATCTGCCGGATTCCGTGAAGGACAGACAGTATTATGTGCCCGGCGAGAACAAGTTCGAAAAAAGTTCGAAAGAATACCTCGATTCGATAAAAAAATCTGAAAAATAGTATTGACAAGCGTAGAAGCTTGTTGTATAATACCCGCGTTGTTGAACCAAAGACAGCAGGTTACAGTAAAAGCCACAAGCTTTCCTGCCGAGGAGAGACTTTATATAATACTGGTTATTATGGTCTTTTCTCGCGCTGAGCTTGAAAAGACCTTTTTCATGTAACTGCACAGATTCTAACAAGGAGGATAAAACATGCCCAGCGAGAAAGTATTGGAGCAGAAGAAAGCTCTTGTCGGAAATCTTGCAGAGAAGATGGGACGCGCCGCAGCAGGCGTTCTCGTCAAGTATGAAGGTATCAAAGTTGATGACGATACAAAACTCCGCGCAGCTATGAGAGCAGCAGGTGTTGACTACACGGTTATCAAGAATACCCTTATCGGCAAGGCTTGCGAACAGGCCGGCTTCGAAGGTCTCAAGTCTGAGCTCAATGGAATGAACGCCATTGCGATCAGCTACGATGATCCGATAGCTCCCGCAAAGATCCTGAAGGAATACGCTGAGAAGATCGAGACATTCGAGATCCGCGGCGGTTTCCTTGAAGGAAAAGTCATTGACACAGCAGTCGTAAACGAACTCGCAACGATTCCTCCGAAGGAAATCCTTATCGGAAAGCTCCTCGGAAGCATCCAGAGCCCGCTTTACAAGCTTGCATATGTTCTTCAGGCTATCGCAGAGAAAGGCGAGACCGAAACACCTGCAGCTGAAACTGCAAAAGAAGAACCCGCAGCAGAGGCTGCACCGGCAGCTGAAGAAGCTCCCGCAGCAGAGGCTGCACCGGCAGCTGAAGAAGCTCCTGCCGAAGAACCCGCACCCGCAGCCGAAGAAGCTGCAGCTGAATAAATCAGCTTAATACAAATTATATTTAACGGAGGAAATTACAATGGCTACAGAAAAGTCACTTCAGATTCTTGAATCTATTAAATCTCTTTCTATCCTCGAGCTCAACGACCTGGTAAAGGCCATCGAAGAGGAATTCGGCGTATCCGCAGCAGCTCCCGTAGCAGTAGCTGGCCCCGCTGGCGCAGCAGCTCCCGCAGCAGAAGAAAAGACTGAGTTTGATGTCGTTCTCAAGTCCTTCGGCGCTAAGAAACTCGACGTTATCAAGGTTATCCGCGAGATCACCGGCCTCGGCCTCAAGGAAGCTAAGGATCTTGTTGAAGCTGCCCCCAAGACAGTTAAAGAAGGACTGTCCAAGGAAGACGCTGAAGCTCTCAAAGAGAAGATCGCTGCAACAGGCGCAGAAGTTGAGATTAAGTAATCTGAACAAGGTTTTTGATTCAACAAAATCGTATAATGAAAAAAGCCGCTTTTGCGGCTTTTTTCATTAGTAGTCGATCTCTATGAGCCGGACTTCCAGGGGATCGAGGAAGGCTTCAATCGTTATCCTGCCGTCTTCGATCTTTTTTTCGTATGTTTCCATTTTCGGTATGCTCACGCGATGAAGGTAATCCAGAAGCGTCTTATCAAGTTTCGGGGCCCCTATCCTGACCCACTCATCGAATGCCGATCCGTGCTTCTGGTTAACTACATGTTCCGCGATATGGCATTTTCTGGCATTGATGTCTGTGAGTCCGAGAGAAACACGCATATGACCGAGCTTGGAGAAAGGCGTGTACCTTTCCGTGAACGTCATGTCGTATGTCTCGCCTGCCGCGAAAAGGTGGTTGAAATGTTCATAGTTGTAAAGGATGATCTGGATCCTGCCGTGTGATTTGGTAATGAAATAACCGGTGCCGCTGTCAATAAGGCGGTTACCCATACGGTTTATGAATTCAAAGGCGTAATAATGAGGTTTCTTTATTCCGTCATACGTAAATAATCCCAGACCGCCGTGAAATTCTTCTTTCGAAGGCTGTGTTTCCTCAATCATATCAGTGAGGACCCAATATCCAAAACTATCCAGATCGTCATAGTTTTCAAGCAGGTTTTTCGCAAGATAGCATGACTTGAAGCATGTGTCATTCAGAAGATTGCGGTGTGATACAGTCAGATTCCATTCCGTCAGGTATACCGGAAGCTCATTGATTTCAAGTTCCGAAAACAGCTTTTTGATGTCTGTGATACATTTCTTGAAAGAATTGGGATCCATATTTAGGCGGCTGTGCGCGGGATGAGCGGGCCTGTGCTGGTGAAGGGAGTCGTCAGAAAAGTCATTGTCGTAGAAATGTACATTCATAAAATCAGGCACGCAGGAATTTTCCTTGCACCAGTTAATGAATCGCGTCAGCCAGATGCGGTTCGTGTTGTAAGTGACGATAAGGGAAGGACTGCCGAAACGGAAGGCTTTGTTGATATTCTTTACCGTGCTGTAAGTTTCTAGATACAGACGGTAGAAATCTTCATCGTTTTCAAATCCAAAAAGGCTTGTGGATGTATCCGGCTCGTTCCAAACGCAGAAAAGCCACGTCCTCACTGTCCTCATTCCGTAGCGGTCTATAAGGTGATTGGTCAGGGCTTCGATGAGTCCTGTCCATTTTTTCATGTCCTTTGGCATTCCTATATAAAAAGGAGAAGAATAAACTGACCTTGAGTTCTCGTCCGCAAGAGCCGACGGCATGAAAGAAAGCTCAAGAAGAGGTTTCAGCCCGATTGAAATCAAAAAGTCCAGAACTTTATCAACATATACAAAGCTGTACCTCGGATCTCCATTTTCATCCTCCTCGTAAACGAGCATGTCATCGCTCAGCAGACCGTGAAATTTGATGAACTCGTATCCGACGTCGCGCTGAAGCTCAGTTAGCATATTCTGAACATCTGCAAAAAGGATCTCCTTGGCGCGCCCGACGGACGTGAAAGTCTTGAAGGTGTGCTCAAGGTTCTTTTTTACATTTGCGGTGCTTATATTCTCCCTGACAACGACCTTGTCATACGAACGGTGCTGGCTCTCTGGAGAATTCTGGGGCGCGGGAGCGCTGAGATATTTGGCGAGAAGAGCAAGATTGCTTTCACGGCTGAAGCCGTGTTCTTTCTGATCGGATTCGTTGTACAGTTCATTATTCCCGGAACGCGGCGGGACCTTCCTTTCTTTTCTGTATATACTGGGAAGCGTTCCGAATCTTCTTTTAAAAAGGTTGGTGAAGGATCTGGGGTCGGGGAAACCGTTGGTGTAAGCTATGTCTTCGATAGTCCGGTCTGTTGACAGAAGGTCGGAAGTAGCATGATCCAGGCGTACTTCATTGTAGTAATTAAGGAAAGAGATACCCATATATTTTTCGATGAAACTGGACAGGTATGGAACAGTAAGATGCTGTTCGTCCGCGAGATCCTGAAGCGTTATCCCGTCTTTGTAATGCTCGTCTATGTATTTTATTATCGATGTGAGACGCGAAAGATACTTCTGGGTAGACGGACGTCCCGCGCTCTCCACTCTGAAGCTTTTATACAGTTCCCCGTAGATTGCGTAAAGCATTGAAAGGTTGTAGTAATGGTTATCCGCGTTCTCATTCGAATTGTTCTTTACAAGCTCAGCGATCATTCTTTTAAGGGTGTAATACCTGCCCTTGTTATTGTCCTTGGATGAATCACAGCTGAAATATTCGGTTTTGCCGTTGATGCCCGAAAAATCAGATGTGTTTATCTGAAGAGAGACAAGAGTACATCCTTTCTGGGAGTTGAGCATGTGTACGGTATTCCTGTTGATAACGAGCAGATCATCTTCATCCAGGGAGGATGTTTTACCCTCATGTGTTATTTCCACGCTGCCTGACAGTATCAGGATCAGTTCAATTTCCCTGTGCCAGTGACTGGGCATGTTTTCAAGATATATGCATCTGAATTTTAACGGAATGTCGCTGTCAAACCGGATTATCTCATATTGTTCATTCATTGTCTGATCCTCCACTGTATCTATGTATATCAAAAAAATATGCATGTGTCAATTAGTGATGCAAAAATTTAATATAAATAGCTTAAATAACTACATAAAATTAATGGGTTATTAATTAGTAATCCTTTGTCCGGATAGTTTATCCTTAATAATTCATGGTGTTTTCAATTTAAAATGTCATTGTGAATTTCAGACATGATTTGTATCATATAACTGAAAATACAAGTATCGGAGGATTATATGGTCTCGTCAGCTGCGGAAAGAAAAAAGGGAGAGATCCTGCTAACTGTTTCCAAAATGAAAAAAACTTTCGGCCCGGTAACGGCGCTGAACGATGTTGACTTGGAGCTGAAAAGAGGCGATGTCCTGGGCCTGATAGGAGAAAACGGCTCCGGAAAATCTACGATCTCTTCGATCATTGCCGGAATGCAGAAGGCTGATCACGGCGATATGACATTCCTTGGAAAAAAGTGGGAGCCTCAGAGCATGCTGGACGCTCTTGAAAAAGGAATCGGCATGATTGTTCAGGAGAGCGGCACGATCGCAGGAGTTACTGTTTCGGAGAATATTTTTCTCGGAGAAATCGATCAGTTCTCAAAGTTCGGACTCGTCAGCAGGAAAAAGATGAATGAAGCCGCTGACAGTGTGCTTCGCAGTATCGGTGTCGAAAACGTAAGCGGAAACACGATGATGATGTCCCTTGATTTTCAGGCAAGAAAGCTGATAGAGATAGCAAAAGTGATAAATAAGGATCCTGAAGTGCTCATAGTCGATGAAACGACTACAGCGCTTTCGCAGGAGGGAAGAAAGGTCCTGTACAATATCGTGGACCGGTACAGGAATGAGAACCGCGCAGTTGTATTCATCTCTCATGATCTTGACGAGATCATGGAAGTATGCGACACCCTGACAGTGCTCCGCGACGGTAATATGATCAGAACATTCGAAAAGAGTGAATTCGACCCTGACGCAATCCGTACCAGCATGATAGGAAGGGAAATGCAGGGCGACTATTACAGAAGCGATTTCACCCCGAGCTGGGATGAAGCGGTATCCATGAAGGTGAGCGGCGTAACTGTAAACGGACATCTTCACGGCATAGATCTGGAAGTGCACAGCGGTGAGATCCTGGGTATAGGCGGTCTCTCCCACTGCGGAATGCATACTCTCGGGAAGGTGATGTTCGGAGCGGTAACACCTGACAAGGGCAGCGTCGTAATCAAAGACGGTACCGAAGTCAGAAGTGAAGTTGTAGCGATGAAGAATAAACTCGGTTACGTATCCAAGGACCGTGACAACGAGTCACTGATATTAACCGCTTCAGTAAAGGACAACATTGCTGTTGCGGGCATGGAGCAGTACGCGATAAATAATTTCCTGATCCTTGACGGCAGGGAAAAGAAGTATGTGGATGAACAGATCGGATCACTTTCGGTTAAGTGCTCAAACAGAAATCAGACCGTTCAGACACTTTCAGGTGGAAACAAGCAGAAAGTCGTTTTCGGAAAGTGGGTAGGAAGGGGAAGCGAGATCCTTATATTGGACTGTCCCACCAGAGGTGTTGACATAGGTGTCAAACAGGCTATGTATCAGCTGATGGTAAGGCTGAAACGGGAGGGAAAGTCAATTATCATGATATCTGAAGAACTTCCCGAACTGATAGGCATGAGCGACCGCCTTGTAATTATGAAAGACGGAAGGATAACAAAAGAATTTCTGAGAAGTCCGGATCTCTCCGACGCGGAGATAATCGGATACATGATATAGGAGGCTGTGATGGAAAAAGAGAAAACTATTGATAAATATGCTCTCCGCGAGAGGATAATATCACTGACTCCCATTATAGGCCTGGTGCTTCTTCTTGTACTGTATGTGGTGATAGGCCTTATAAAAGGCATCAATTTCAAAGCTGGATTCGAAGCTATCATAAACCAGTCTGTAATACTTGCCATTGTGTCCACAGGCGCGATATTCATATTTACGCTGGGATCGTTCGACATCTCGCTCGGAGCGTCGACCCTTGTTTCTGCCTGTGCCGGTGGACTTGTGTACAACGCCACGGGAAACGTGCTTCTCATGCTGCTGACATGTCTCGGAGTGTCGCTCCTGGCTTCGCTCATAAGTTCCGTGCTGGGATCTATATTCAATCTGCCGGTATTCGTGACGACAGTTGCCATGATGAGCGTTCTTTCGGCTGTTTCGGAACTGCTGATAACCGGCAAGGGAGGCAACCAGATCAGGATCAGCGGGCTCGCCGGGCTTGAGAATATATGGCTGAAGATAATAGTTCTTGCGGTATTCGCGCTGCTGTGCGTTTTCATATTTGAATTCACGAAGATCGGACGAAGACAAAAGGCTCTCGGCGGAAATCCCGTGTGTGCCAAGCTGACAGGAATATCGATCAAGACCTACGCGATAATAGCTTTCCTTATGGCAGGGATCGGAATAGGTCTCGGAGGATTTCTGACAGCCATCAGAGCAGGGACGATAACCGCAGGTACCGCGGGAGACATAGGCATGAGTATATTCATTGCGATCGTATTCGGCGGAATGCCTATTTCCGGAGGTCCCCGTTCACGAATATACGCTGCTATCATAGGTTCTTTCTCGATCAAGATTCTTTCACAGATCCTTACGATGCTGCTTGCGGCCGTTCCCGGCGCCAACGGCATATCCCAGATGGTAAGAGCGGCTTTCTTCCTCGGTATGGTATACCTGGCAAGTATCAACTACCGTACGAAGATGCTGCCTCGATGAATCAGTTTTAAACTGTTCTCAGTTTAGAAAAATATTATTTCGGAGGAAAATCCATGAAAACTTTCAAGAGAATCGTATCTGTTATTCTCGTAGCCGTGATGGTGGCTGCGGTTGCTGCCCTGACAGGATGCAGCAACAGTACTGGAACAGAGAAAGTGAAGATCGGTGTCATCGTAGCAGATGCCACAGGATCAGAAGCTCTCAACTTCCGCAATTACTATAAGGAATATATTGAAGGCAACTATAATGTTGAATTCCTTTATTCCGACGCTCTTTCGGACGCAGAAGCTGAAAAAGCTGCAATCGAAAACTTTATTACAAGCGGCTGCAAAGCAATCATTTCACTTGCATCAGCAGACCGTCCGGCCCAGATCGAGCAGTGTGAAAAGGCAGGCGTCTACTACGCTGTCGCATCCGGTGTGCTTAATGATGAGGAGTATGCTCAGTTCAAAGGCTACAAGTACTATGTCGGAGCTATAGGACCCAGCCTTGATGTTGAATTCAAGACAGGCTATGACATGGCAAAGGCTCAGATCGATGCAGGCAAAACCAAATTCGCGATCTACGGCGCAGGGGTCGGGTACAGGATCGACATGCATGTTCAGAGAACAGCAGGCATGCTGGTTGCTCTCTGCGAAGACGAGACCACGACATACGGCGGAGTAGACATTCCCGGTGCCATAATTGGTTCTCTTTACGCTGATGGCCAGGTAGACCTCTCAAAATTTGAAAGCTCAAAATATGAACTGGTAGGATATCATGCTCTTTGGGATTTCGGCGATGCCACATGGCAGGCCAACCTCGCATCCGTTGTCGCTGCCGGACCTGAAGCGATCCTCTGCGCAGGCACAGGCCTTTCAGTTTTCGGCCAGGCCGTATCCGGAACAGATGTAAAGATCTGTGACATAGATTCATTTACCGATGACTACGCAACCGCTATGCAGAACGGCACAGTAATATACCTTGCCGGAAAGTACGCATCCAGCATAGGCCCAATATTCGCGGCTGTATATAACGCAATAAACGGAAACGTGATCAAGACAGCTGATGGCGAAGCTCTTGCGCTCGGCCAGTCATACTGGGTCGCTTCCAGCTACGATCAGTTTGTGAAGTTCCAGAATTCCGACAGTGTTTCCAATCCTATCTTCAACAAAGCTCTCCTCGACACAGTGGTAGGTGCCGGAGTATCTTACGATGCATTCAAAGCATTTGTTGAGACAGACAGGACCCCTAAATAATTCATTCAATGCGATCCGGCCGACTTGAACAGTCAGGCCGGCCGGAAACTCTTTAAACAGGAGATTACATATGAGCATATCGGCAATGTCAAAACCGAAAAAACTGGCAAAAGGGCTGCTTGGGACACTCATTATCCCTGTTTCAGTCGGGCTGATACTGTGGCTTATCTGCTCGCTGAACGGGCAGAGCATGTTTCCCAACGACCAGAGCATAACGATCTTTATAAGGGGCGTTGCGACAGTCATGCTCACGACTATCGCTCTTGCGATCAATCTGAACAGCGGCCGCTTCGATTTCTCTCTCGGTTCAGTAGCTACGCTTTCTGCCGTGATCAGTTCGCAGATAACTCTGAACGGTGGCGGTAACGCATTTACTATGCTTGTTTTGTCTATCGTGTTCGGTATAATACTTGGAGCGCTTTCAGGGGGTATCTATGTCCTGCTGCGTCTTCCGCCGATAATAACGTCTCTGGGCGTTGCGCTTCTTTACGAAGGACTGGCGTTTACCATAACCAAGGGGTCAAATGTCAGCTTCTACGGGAAAAATGACGTAACCGCTATAACAACAAACCCGATCCTCATCTCTGTCGTCATACTGGCTGTACTTGCCGTTACCGTTATCCTTTTTGATCATTCAAAATTCGGATACAAATACAAAGCGCTGATGGCCGGTCAGAAGGTATCTGTAAACACAGGGATCAGGGAAGTGCCCAACGCAATAATCTGCTACGCTTTTTCGGGCGCTCTTATGAGTATCGTCGGTTATCTGACTGCCACGAGTGTCGGCACCATCAGTGTTGACATACTGAATTTCGGGTCCATAGGGATTATGTTCTCTGCATTTCTTCCAATGTTTATAGGCGGCTTCATAGGCAGATTCTCAAACGACAAACTGGGATACCTGCTGGCAGCTGTGACTATGACATTTTTCTCGATGACATATTCCGCACTGAACGTCAAATCATCCACGCAGTCAATAATAAGCGCAGTGCTGCTGGTCGTATTTCTGATCTACCTCAGCAATGAACGCCTCGTAAAAGATATCGTAACCTTCAGACATATCAGAAACAGCCGAAATAATGCAGTAGTTGGAGAAGAATGATGATCGATCTGACAAAAAAACCATTTGATCTTTCTCCGGAAGATGTCAAATGGGTGGAAAACACTCTTGAGTCCATGAGTGTTGACGAAAAAATCGCCCAGCTATTCTGTCTTGTTGCCTATTCAAGCGAAGACGGGTACCTTGATTATCTTTCAAGAGTACTTAAGATAGGCGGGATAATGTGCAGGGTGATGCCCAGCGACGAAGTGGTAAAGACGGTCCGACATCTGCAGACAGCTTCAAGAGTCCCAATGCTTATAGCTGCAAATCTTGAGGCAGGCGGTAACGGAGTTTCTACAGAAGGGACCCGGCTGGGCTGCGAAATGGCAGTCGCGGCAACTTCAGATCCGGAAACAGCCAGGGATCTGGGTAATATATGCGGCAAGGAAGGATCTGTTCTCGGGGTAAACTGGGCTTTTGCTCCTATAGCGGACATTGACATGAATTTCCGCAACCCTATAACAAACACAAGGACTTTCGGTTCAGACCCTGAAATCGTGAAAGCATTTGCCCTCGAGTATATAAAAGCAGTTCAGTCACACGGGGTGGCAGCTGCCATAAAGCATTTTCCCGGTGACGGAGTCGATGAACGGGACCAGCATCTTGTCAGCTCAGTAAATGATCTTACCGTTGAAGAATGGGAAAGAACATACGGTAAGATTTACAGAGCTGCTATCAAAAACGGCGTTAAGACCGTGATGGTGGGGCATATAATGCTTCCTTCGTATTCCAGGAAACTCTGCCCCGACATAAGCGACAGGGAGATATTGCCTGCGTCACTTTCAAAAGAAATGGTTACTGGTCTTCTCAGGGAAAAACTGGGGTTCAACGGTCTGGTAATTACAGATTCAACGACTATGGCAGGATTTGCCATAGCAATGGACCGCCGGCATGCGGTGCCGTCAGCTATAGCCGCGGGATGTGACATGTTCCTTTTTACCAAGAACCTTGATGAAGACTTCAGGTATATGTCGGAAGGTGTGGAGCAGGGAATAATAACAAAACAGCGGCTTGACGAAGCTGTAACGAGGATACTGGCTCTTAAGGCAAGCCTTGGCCTTCACAATAAAAACAACATTCCTGAGATGGATGCTGTTAAAAAAGTGGTTGGCTGCGAAGAACACAGGCGGCTGAGCAGGGAATGCGCTGACAAATCAATAACCCTGGTCAAAGACAATGAAAACATACTTCCCGTAACTCCGGAAAGATTTAAACGCGTTTTATTCTATGCAATTGAGTCTGAAGCTGGTCAGATGGGATACGGCGCCAATATTGGAGCTAATTCCAGACTTATGAAAAAACTGGAAGACAGGGGATTTGAAGTTACGGAATTTGTTCCGAAACCTGGTTTTGAAGGTATGATGGCTTCTTCTGAGGAGGTCAAAAACAATTATGACCTCATTATTTATTCGGCTAATATGGCAACAAAATCCAACCAGACCGTCGTCAGGATCGAGTGGTGCCAGCCTATGGGAGCCAACGTGCCGACGTATATCACCAGTGTACCGACAGTTTTTATTTCCCTTGAAAATCCCTATCATCTTCTTGACGTGCCGCGCGTGAAGACATACATCAATACTTACGGATCCACCGATGAGATTCTGGATGCTCTTGTTGAAAAGATGACAGGCGTATCAGAATTCAAGGGTGTAAGTCCGGTTGACGCATTCTGCGGCAGATGGGATACGCATCTATGATAAAAAAATACTTGAATAAAGCAAAGTCTCTGAAACCTAAGCTCATAACGGAGACAGTCAACTGTGAAGCCGGAAAGATCTCTATGAAAGAAGGGGACTATGTCGTTCTCGATTTCGGTGATCATTACGTTGGGGAAGTGTCACTGACTGTTACTTATGCGGGCAGTCCGCCGGACGCGCCTGCTTTCCTGAAACTGAAATTCTGCGAGCATGCGTCCGAGCTCGAAGAGAATACTTCTGTCTACAGAGGCTGGATAAGCAGGAGCTGGATACAAGAGGAATACATCCATATTGATGAGATTCCTTCGGTGTTCAGGATGAGAAGAAGATATGCCTTCAGGTATATCCGCGTGGATGTGCTTGGACTGTCGTCAAAGTATCAACTGGTTATAGAGAAGGCTTCAGTTGACGCTCAGACAAGCGCAACCGGAGACCCGGCACTCTGCGGCAGAACTGAAAGAGAAAAAAAGATCGACAGGATAGCGCTTCGAACACTGAAGAACTGTATGCAGACAGAATTTGAAGACGGACCCAAGCGCGACAGGCGTCTCTGGCTGGGAGACCTCAGGCTCCAGGCTCTTTGCAACTATGAGACATATAAGAACTATGATCTGGTAAAAAGGTGCCTGTACCTGTTTGCGGGGACTTCCGGCAGAAACGGTGAGATATATGCCTGTGTATTCACTCGTCCCAGAGTGATCGCTGACGATACGTTCATGTTCGATTATTCACTGCTGTTTACGGCTGTTCTCTGCGATTACTTCAAAGCGACCGGAGACAGTGAGACTGCGTCCGAGCTCCTGCCTAACGCTCTCAGACAGATAGAACTTGCCAGGTCACAGTTCAAGGATGATGTGATCTGCGACTGCGAACGTCTGGGCTGGTGTTTTATCGACTGGTCACTTGAACTGAACAAGCAATGTGCTGCGCAGGCCGTCTATATCTATTGTGAAAAGCAGGCAATCGAACTCTGCCGTTTACTCGGAAAAGAAACCGTTGATCTGGAAAATGACGTCACAAGAAAGGCAGAGGCAGCCAAAAAAGCGTTTTTTGACGAGTCGATAGGTCTTTTTGTCAGCGGCAATGGCAGGCAGGTATCCTATGCCTCAAACATATGGATGTGTCTTGCAGGTGTCCCTGATCCTGAAGGTTGCAGAGAGATCCTCAGCCGCCTCCCGAAGACCGATGCGGTCAGACCTGTGACCCCTTATCTTTACCATTACTATTTACAATCACTTGTGGATTGCGGCAATGTCTTGATGGCTGAGTCTGTTATGAATGATTACTGGGGCGGAATGGCCGAATTGGGGGCAGACACGTTCTGGGAACTTTACGACCCTGAAGATCCTGATGCATCACCATATGGTTCCAGGACAGTGAACAGCTACTGCCATGCGTGGAGCTGCACTCCGTCATATTTCCTGAGGAGATATTTCCGTAATGGCAGCGGGATAAAAGGCGTGATATTCGATCTTGACGGTGTTCTGCTTTCGACTGATGAGTATCATTTCCTTGCGTGGAAAAAACTTGCGGACAGGCTAGGTATCCCGTTTGACAGGCAGAAGAACAACTTTTTGCGCGGTGTCAGCCGGATGGAGAGCCTGGAAATGATTCTTGACGGGCGTGATTTCTCAGATGAAGAAAAGGCAGCATTTGCCGCGGAAAAGAATGAAACATACCGCTCCCTCCTTTCGGAAATGACACCGGGAGACGTGTCAGATGATACCAGAAAAGTCATCGCGGATCTAAGATCCCGTGGCATACGGGTTGCAGTAGGGTCTTCAAGCAAGAACACTAAATTCATACTTGAACGAGTCGGATTACTCAATGACTTTGATGCGATAGCGGACGGCAACGATATAACCAGATCTAAACCGGATCCTGAGGTTTTTCTTCTTGCAGCAACAAGGCTTTCTCTGGATCCTTCAGAGTGCATGGTAGTCGAAGATGCTTTTGCGGGAATCGACAGCGCGGCAGCAGGAGGTTTCCTCCCTGTTGCCATAGGCGATGCCGTGAGACATCCCGGATCAAAGATTAAGATCGGTCGGCTGCCTGAGCTTCTTGAATACATATAGTTTTGTATTACAGACAAAAGAGCCCGTAATGAGGGCTCTTTTTTCCTTTAAATGTAGCAGCTGTTTTGCCTGTACGATTGACAAAGACTGGCAACAATTCTATAATTAAATCGAATAACGAATATATAATTGGAGGGTGTGTAGTATGATCAAACAGCTGGTCCTGAGATCGAGAAGCATAAGAGAGTTTAAAAAGGGAGAAAGAATCTCAAAAGATGATCTGATCGATCTTGTCAATACTGCTCGTTTCTGCCCGAGTGCCATCAATCTGCAGCCTCTGAAGTACAAGGTCGTAGACGATGCCGCTACCTGCTCCAGACTAACCAGAATGACTCGCTGGGGCTCCCTGATCAAAGATGTGGAACTTCCTCCGAAAGGGAAGGGACCCTGCGGATATATCCTGGTCTGCTCGGATGACAGCATAGCTCGAAGCATAGAATTCAGTAGGATAGATGCTGGGATCGCCTCCCAGACCATAATGCTTGCCGCCTGTGAGAAGGGATTTGGAGCATGCATCCTGGCTTCCTTCAAGGAAGAAGCGATAAAAAAGACACTCGCTCTTCCCGACGGAATGACTCCGCTTCTCCTGATAGGTCTCGGGATACCGGAGCAGAAGACAGTTCTGTGCGAGACGGATGATGACGGAAATACCGCCTACTACAGAAGGGAAGACGGAGCTCATGTGGTTCCGAAACGGCATCTCGAGGACATTATACTATGATCAATATCATAGCAGTTATCGTCCTGGCTGTCCTATACACTGCTCTTGTCATCCTGTCGGTGAAGACGGGAAGGACGAGACTGTTCAGAACGGTTTACGGCCTGATGACCGGAACTGGATTCCTGCTGTTCGGGCTTTCCTACATACTGCAGAGGACCGTTGCGCCCGGAGAACTCAAGACTCCCGCGGACTCTGCTCCCGACAGCATTTTCTGGCAGATAATGCTACCTCTTTACGCTGTGTTCATCGTTATAAACATCGCGGCGGTATTCGTAGCCTACAGTCGGGAATCCAAGCTAAATTCGTTTCTCAGGACCCTTTGCATCATCATGTCACCGGTGCTCTCCGTGTTCATGATACTCATGTCTTTCCTGGCCAATGGGCTTCAGTATATGACATCGGTCACTTTTGCCTCGATCGGAGCGCTGGGCCTTTCTTTGGCTGTCAAGGTGATGGACTATATACGTCTTTATCTAAAAGGGAAAAAATATGAAGAGTTTTAGCAAAAAGAAAGTTGCAGTGCTGCTCCTCTGTGCGCTTGCGGTTATAGCGTTCTCGCTGGGATCTGGCGCCATCGAGGGTGATACCGTGGTGACGGAGACTCTCGATATCGCGAACGCCAGACAGAATCTCAGCGGCCCCGGTTACAACTGGGCTAACAGATACGATGAGCTTACACTTTCGGGGCTCAATCTCTATACTCCTGAACCCTACGGCCTGAGGCTGCCGAACAACTGTACCGTGATCCTGGAAGGAAGAAACTATATAAATGCTGAAAAGTACGGCATAGCCTGCTCCGGGACAGTTGTGTTCAAGGGAAGCGGGAGCCTATATATCAATGCCGGAGAAACCGGTATCATTATAGTTTCCCAGAACAATACCCATAAGATCCGTCTTTTGGAAGGATCATATGAGATCCACGCCGGTACTTACGGCATATACAGTGAAGCTTCGGATTTCTCTTTCGTCGGGAAAGACATGAGCATAGATGTCAGGAACCCTGAGGGCTACGCGATCTGGGGAAGATGCGTCAACCTGCTGGGCGGTACATTTTCAGCTAAGGCACCGGTATATACGACAAACGAGCTCGTGGTCGACAACCTTGACATATCAGTGACGGAAAACACGAGCGGGCTTCCGGCCCTCTCTTCTGCGCACACTCTGAGAGTGCAGAACATTAGATTCGACGGCATCGCCGAGTATGGCGGGGAAGAGAATATATCTGGGAAGGGAACGGGAAGATTCTTCTCACACAGCATCATATTCGGCGAGAATGTTCCCGCATTCGTTGACTACATCGTTATAGCCGCACTTGTGATCGTCATAGGACTTGCTGTCGCGATACCGGTCATAAGGAAAAAGAAGAAATCAAAGAAGATAAATGAAGATCTCAGAAGGCAGGGCCTCGTAAAGTAACGGTACGGGGCTTTTCCTGCATTTTGAGACAAAAAGAGGTAAGACATGTTTCTGTTCGAGAACAAACCGGCTTCCAGGTTCCAGGACGCCCATCTTCTTGGAAACGGAAGGCTAGGAGCGACTGTTTACGGAGGAGTTCCCTGTGAGGAGATACTCGTGAACGACGACACGCTCTGGAGCGGGGACGGGAGATACTGTCCTCCCGGGGATTTTTATGACAACCTCATAAAGTCAAGGACACAACTCCTTAACGGAGAACTGGTAGAAGCCAACAGTACCGTCAACGATAGACTAGCGGGGGCCTGGGGAGAGGCATACATGCCTCTTTGCAGCGTATACGCACTGTTCGGCACCGGCAGCGATTACAGGAACAGGGAGTTCCAC
>CACZSC010000159.1 GCA_902783755.1 uncultured Ruminococcus sp.
AAATAAAGATAATGAGGGGGTATCTCATAAACCAAAACAAAAAATGAATAGAAACAGAAACTACGGTTTCCAAAAATACCGAAAATTTGCATTAAAAGGTGAGAGGACAAAATTCTACACCGATGGGGAGACCCCGGTGCGGGATCCTGTTTTCTCACGGACCTTAACGGTCCATGCTGTTTGAAAACTGAATACCGAGTCATCAGGTACGTTACCGATGCCGGGAGCCACGTTCACAGGCGCGCCAGGACCCCGTAAGGGCGAGCGATAAAGCCCATGTGACAAAATCCGGACTGCAGCCGGAGGAGGCGATGATCGGCACCGGGGATAATGATACTTCCGTAACTCGCGGCCCGGCCACCATAAAGAAGGCGGGGAGGTGAAAAGCCTATGAGGGGGCGGATCTGAAAAAGATCCTGCAAGCCTCCGCCTGATGACTGTATGACATAAGACACAAGGCAAAAGACAGTCAGGAATAAAGAAAAAACCAAATCAAAAATCAACCAAAAGGAGAATGAAAATGGAAAACAGCACTTTTATGAAAGTCGATGAAGTTGCTGCTGAGATGGGGACGTCGAATTCATTCGCGTATAAGATCATCAAGCAGCTCAACACGGAACTTGAAGCGAAAGGCTTCATCACCGTAGCGGGAAAAGTCAGCAGACAGTATTTCCACGAAAGAGTCTATGGGTACGGAAAGGAGGGAATGAAGAATGCCGGTGTATAGGAACAAGGAAAACGGTACCTGGTACGTTGTGGCCAGGTACGAAGACTGGAAAGGAGACCGCAGGCAGAAATGCAAGAGAGGCTTTGAAACAAAACGGGAAGCGGTGCAGTGGGAACATGAATTCCAACTTCAGAACACCGCAGACATGGATATGTCGTTCAGCCTTTTCACCGATATCTATAAAAGAGATATCGCGCCCCGACTCAAACCGTCGACCCGGCAGACCAAGGAACACATTATCGAAAACAAGATCCTTCCGTATTTCGGAAACAAGAGTATCAGCGAGATCACATCGAAAGATGTGATAGCATGGCAGAACGAAATGCTCGTATCCAGGGACAAGAACGGCAAACCATATTCCCCGAGGTATCTGAAGTGCATGCACAACCAACTCAGCGCGATATTCAACCATGCGGTCAGGTATTATGACCTGAAATCAAATCCCGCAGCCAAAGCGGGGAGCATGGGAGAGAAGGACGGCGGAAACATCAACTTCTGGACAAAGGAAGAGTATCTGCGCTTCGCGGACGAGATGATGGACAAGCCGATCTTTTATTATGCTTTCGAGCTGCTTTACTGGTGCGGTCTCCGTGTGGGGGAACTGCTGGCGCTGACACCGGGGGATTTCAACTTCGAAGAAGGTACGGTGAGGATCTCGAAATCATACCAGCGCATCAAACGCAGGGATGTGGTGACGACTCCTAAAACAAAAAAGAGCAACCGTACGATCAAGATGCCTCCCTTCCTGTGCGAGGAAATCCGGGATTATCTGAAAATGCTGTATGACCCAAAACAGACTGAACGGATCTTTCAGATATCCAAGAGCTATCTACACCACGAACTGAGCCGCGGCGCGGCAGCCGCAGGAGTAAAGCGTATAAGAGTCCACGATCTGCGGCACAGCCACGTCTCACTGCTGATAGATATGGGATTTACTCCCGTGGCGATAGCGGAGAGACTCGGTCATGAAAGCATCGATATAACGCTGAAATACGCTCACATGTTCCCGTCAAAACAGACCGAAATGGTAGAAAAGCTTGAAAGAGAAAGGAGAAATTAAGATGTCAGCCAGAAACGTAGACGACCGTAACCGCTGGAGGTGTGTAACGGTGGGATTCAGAGTATCACCGGAGGAGAACGAGCAATTGAACACTGCCGTGGCTCTCTCAGGGCTTCCAAAACAGGAGTACTGCTACCGAAGGTGCATGAACCGGGAAATAGTGGTACAGGGAAATCCGAAGGTCTTCAAGGCTCTCAGGAATCAGCTGGAAGCAGTACTTGATGAGCTCAGGCGTATCGAAAGCAGTTCGGAACTCGGGGACGAACTCCTCGAAAATATCAAACTGATCACGTTGACCCTTAACGGGATGAAGGAGGAGATGAAATGACCGGGGAAATGAAAATGACCGCCCCGGAAACATCTGTTGGCGCAGATGAAGGGCGATCACCAATCACTTATTCTGGTGACAGTATAACCTATAACGAAGCAAAAATCAAGGACTTTGAAGAAATCAAAAGAGCGTATAACAGGACGATGGAACCGTCCTACCTTCCGTTCGTATCCATGACGGATCTTTTTGACAATGTCTATCAGGGGAAACCGCCGGTATTGGAAGGGCTGCTCTGCCGGGGAACGTATCTCTTCGTCGGAGCGCCGAAAATCGGAAAAAGTTTCCTGATGGCACAGATCGCTTATCACGTCAGCACGGGTACACCTCTCTGGGGTTTCCCGGTCCGGAAGGGAAAAGTCCTGTATCTGGCTCTTGAGGATGACTACGGACGGCTTCAGGAGAGACTGTTCCG
>CACZSC010000160.1 GCA_902783755.1 uncultured Ruminococcus sp.
GACCGCGCTGAACGTGATCTTGTCAGCTATCGCCCATGTGGAGACTGTCCTTCCCTCATTGTCTGTCGCCGTCATGTATTCGAGGAGAAGGATGCTGGGGTAGTATGTTCCGGAAGGCGCTTTATTGCCGGTAAGGGCGAAGTCCATGCTTCCGGTGAACGTTGTGGATGAAAGCTCATCTGTCTCTGCCAGGAGATAGTCACCGTCTCCCTGATTCTCTCCGAGTACCAGTTCGACTTTGTAGAGTTTTTCCGTGTCGGGATCGCTTACTTTGTAGTTAGCTATTCCCTGATCGAAGTTCAATACTGTGCTGTTTCCGTCAAGGCTTGCGAACTCAACGTTCTTTATTACCTGTACACTCGAGATATGTACGTTATCGCTGCTGACGGTGAACTCGTATATGCCTACTGCAGTGGGAGCGAAGTATATGACTCCGGGGTTCACGAAGAAGTTGGCGTCAGCATTTGTCTGTGTGCCGTATTCATCGAATACTGCAGGTATGATGTCATTTGATCCGAGTGTTGCGTTGTTGAGCTTTATCGTAATATCAGAGCTGTCAAGTACCGCTGTGTCGTCATCAAGTTTGATGACAAGGAATTCCTTTCCGGCTGCCGCTTCACTGACGGCCGCCTGGAAGGTGTTGACTGCTCTTGTTCTTATCAGCTGGATGTCTTCCGGATCTCCGGATTCTTCATCATAGGATCCGTTGAACGTATCCAGCGTGTTCACCGTGCGCATACCGGTCTCAACGATGGTCGGGACGCTTTCCCCGGTCTCAGGGTCCACGGTGTCTATAAGGGTAGCAGTGCTTGCGCTGTTGACATATGAACTGAGATCCAGGTCATCGCCTGAGCCCCAGCCTCCGCCGATCTTGATCCCTTTGTCTCCGAGGACATAGACTATACGTACGTTTCCTTTGAGTTTTCCGGCTCCTATCACGAGCTTGGCGCCGATTGCGGCATCAAAGTCGATCTTCGCGTTGGATGCCAGCTGTCTTACGACACTGGAAGGTGTCAGGCCTGCCACGCTGGAAGCGCTGACATTCGAAGAAGCGGTAGCCGCCGCGTAGAACCCGAGATCGACCGATCCGAGGCAGACTGCGTGCAGCGGGAAGAATCCACCGACTATCTTCTTCGGGATGTTGATGGATGCGTTCAGGTTGCCTGAAGCCGTCAGTCTGTAGATGAAGTATACGGTGTTTCCGTCCTTGTAGTAACCTGCGAAGCTTCCGAAGCCTATGCTGCCGGTCGCATCGATGAAGGCAGGGACTTTTACATTTTCTCCGTAATAGTCCTCGATCGGAGCGTCAGGCAGGGTGACGCTTATCACCATGTACATACCCATCTCGGAGGAGATCCCCCAGTATGTCTTGCCTTTGTATTCCTTCTCTTCAGCATCCCATTTCGCGGACAGGCCCAGCTCCTGGATCCAGTCGAGGCCCGCGATCTCAAGGTCCTCCATGGTCAGATCGAATCCGTCAAGACCCACCGACAGGTTGATCCATCCGGATATGACGTCCATGACGCTTCCCTTTGCTCCTATCGTAAGCCTTGCCGGAGGAGCGCCGAAGCTGTCCATTGCAACAGTGTCCGCAAGGCCTGAGATGCCAAGCTTTCCGCCCTGCAGATATCCGATGACCGTCGGAGGAACCAGCGGGATGCCGCCGTCTTCAACTGCCAGTTCAGCGTAGAGAGTATCAAGAAGGATCACGCCTCTCGCTTCCTTGAAGGACGCCTGGAAAGCTCCTTCGAATATGGGAGTCTCGAGGTTGACGCTCAGTGAAAGTTCCCTGGTACCCTTGAACGTATTGAGTGTGATCTCCCCGCCTCCCTTTACCGGGAAGCCGGCTATGTACGGCACGTTAACATGTCCGCTGCCGTCGATGCCGTCAAGGGCCAGGCCGTCGCCGTACTTGAGCTGCAGCTGCCTTATTTCTATATCGGCGAAATCTGCGACCGGAGTCGTAAATTTGAGAATGCCGCCGTATCTGATAGCGCATTTCTCCTTCAGGGGAGCGAAGGAGTTGAGGCTGAATTCGCTTCCGCCGAACTTGGGCACCGAGAACACGGCCTTGTTCTGCCGGACCTGATCATCTGTAAGATCGATCTTGAAAGCAAGTTCCTTGCTGTATGAACCGGGAGCGAAGGTGAACTCGACGATGTCGTCCGCACCCGTGTTCTGATAGATCACATAGTCCGGTGTGGAGAGCTTGGGGCTCTTAAGCTGGACTGTCACAGTCCCGTTTGTCTCAGTCAGAATAACATCGAACTTGTTGTTTATCGTAGTATAAGTGCCTGCTGAAACGGACAGAGCTCCGTTCGGAACAAGGGAGACCACTGTATCAGAATCAGGACTGATTATAGACCACTTCTCGTATGTGGTCACGTCTGCATGCTTCTTGAATCCGTAGTGTCCCGCATTGATAACAGTGAGGAGAGTAAGAGAATATGAACTGCAGTGTTCCGCGATGTCCTCATTGCTGTAGCCCGGGATTATGATGCATCCGTCGCTGGTCTGGGCTATACCGAGATGAGTGTATGCGGCCGCAACTTCGTTACTTGCGGTCTGCTGCTTCACGCTCATGAGGTCCTTGATCTGCTGAGTCGTTGGAGACTCACTGGGTGAGCTCACGGGCTTTCCGGGCCATACGCCCTTGCCCTGCACCACTGCGCCGTCCTGGACTATAAACTGATCCTGATTCTGGACCACGATCATGAAGCCCTCGCCCACGTCCATCACGGTACCGTCAAGGAGAGTAATGGAAGTCCCTTCGGGAGGCGTGAACATGTAATCACTGGCCGGAAGATTGATCTGTCCGCGGATCCTGTATGCATAGTTCTTCGCGATCTTGGGTACTATCTGCTTTGATCCGTCAAACTGGCCCAACTTCAGTATGATGGTCGCTCCCGAGATCATCGAGGGAGTGAACGTGGGATCGTTATATGTATCCGTCGGGTCCGGGTCTCTTCCGAGAGCATCGATTATCCTGCCTTCGTTTTCATTTATGTAATAGC
>CACZSC010000161.1 GCA_902783755.1 uncultured Ruminococcus sp.
GGGTACGGGATAGTCGACCCGTTCGACGGACAGATCCGCACGATACCCGAATGTCTGGCGCTCCACCGGCCCGAGGTCGTGGTTATAGCGCTCGGCATGAACGGGATAGCGTTCATGGACGAGGAATACTTCAACCGTGAATACGAAAACCTCATCGGCTGGATACAGGACAACAGCCCGGACTCCGTCATAATGCTTCAGTCCATATATCCCATAACGCCGGACTACATCCACTGGGGACAGATAACGAACGTTTCCATCACCCGGGCGAACGGCTGGATCCTGAAGCTCGCGGAAAAGTACGGCTTCATGTATCTGGACGTCCACTCGGCGCTTCTCGGGGAGGACGGGAACTGCAAGGCGGAGCTCATAAGGCCTGACGGGCTCCATCCGAACAACGACGGCCTTGATGTTATACTCGAGTACATACGCACCCACGGAAACCCCCAGATCCCCATGGACTGACCTTCAGCACAAGCAAAGCGGACACGATCACCAGGTTAACCATCACCGGATGAACTGTCCGCTTTTTCTATTCTGTTTTCCGGGGATCACGGGATCATTCCGCTCTTCCGCTTATGAACCTCGTGGTCTTGACCCATTCGTCGAGATATGATCTTCCGTCTTTCCTGAGGAAGCTGGCGAGGACGCACAGCTTCCTTTCTCCGCCGAACAGATCCGCGAAGATGTATGAATCCGTGGAATAGCCTTCTATCTCGTCATTTACGCTGTTCTCATGGGTCCTCTGGCCGTCGGCCACCCTGTTGTAGAATACCTTGTGGATCACACCGTCCTTGTTTATTACGCAGCCCAGGGTCAGCGGAGTGGATATGAGATCGCATGACGTGACCGAATCCTCGAATGAGATGACCGTCATCATCTGAAGCTTCCTGCTTTTTTCACCGCATCTCGTGGATACGTACCTGAAACCGCTTGTATCTTTCTTTTCCCTTCTTATATCGAACGGGACCATGGTATCCACATAGGTCCTGGTGTCCCCGGCCTTGATCGTCATCCTGTTCCCTTCAAATTCGACTTCCCCGTTGTAATGAAGCAGAAAATCATATGCGGATTCCTCGTATGCCGTGATATCGTCCACTATGACGAACAGACTGTCGTCCACCTTTATGAACGTCCTGAGGTTCCTGAAGCAGTCTTTCGATCTGGGCCCGGTGGAGTCCGCAATGAAGCACAGCGAGTCACCGTCCCGGACAAGCTCCCTGATCTTTCCCGGGAGCCTGCATCCCCTTGACATGTTCCAGCCGTGCATGCCGTTGCCGTTCACCAGTATCATGTTGTGAGCCTCGCTGCTGATGCAGAAGCCCGGGTTCACTCCTCTTCCGTATCCGCAGTCGCATATGACCAGATGCCCTCCGTGGAACAGGGAGAAGGTCCCGGCGTCGGCGTGGGCGTGGTTCCACGAGAACCCGCATCTCACGCTCAGCATGTTGGCGTCTTTTTCGCCGGAGGTCCTGACAGTGCACATGCCGGCCCCTTCCGAAAGGAACACCTGGGGCAGTTCGGGGGCCCTGCCGTCCCATTCGAACATCCCGGGCCATTTCATGTCCATGAACGACGGCTCTCCGTATGCCGTGTTGAAGTACCGCTTGAAGTTCTCGTCTCCCATGCCGGCCTCAAGCATGGACCTTGCCATGGGCGAATGCAGATCCATCCCCGCATAGCTGTCGCCGAAGTCCGTGAACAGATACGGACGGTCGCTCTTCGAGGTGGGATATGCCATTGATAGGAACGCCTCCGGTATCTTTTTCCAGACCGGATGCCCGGTCAGGTATCCGCCGTCATCGAAACTGTTCTCAAGCACCGCCAGGCTGTGTGCCAGCTCGCCCATACCGTAGTTGAAGTACAGGGCCCCTTCCCAGAACATGCCGGACTCGTCGAAGTTCACGGTCTTTCCGAGAGCCGGGTTGCCCTTGTACTCGAGAAAAGCCCGCAAAGCACCCATTGCCTCCTCTATGAGCGGGATGCTGCCGTCCATCTCGTCGTATACGGCACACAGGCCGATGATGGCGTTTGCTATGCAGACCGCCCACCAGTTATGTCCCATGGAGTCGAGGGCGTGGATCCTCGTCCCCGCTCTGACCCAGTCGTCAAGCAGGGGA
>CACZSC010000162.1 GCA_902783755.1 uncultured Ruminococcus sp.
GCGTCAGGCAGATCTCGCGCCTTACGTTCTCTCCCTTGTCATCCGGGGCTATGTCCATGTATCCCGCGTTGTCATAGGGAGTCTTCGTCGGCATGTTCCGCTCGTCGAGATCGAAGAGGTAGAATTCCTGCTCCGCGCCGAAGAAGAAGGTCAGACCTTCCCGTTCCGCGTCCTTCACGGCTTCCTTCAGCAGCCTTCTGGTGTCGCATTCGAAAGGCGTGCCGTCAGGCCTCGTTATGGAGCAGAACACTCGGACCACCTTGCCGTGCTCCGGTCTCCAGGGAAGCCATGTCAGGGTCTCCGGCTCCGGGTGAAGGAAGAGATCGGACCTCTGCTCGTCGCCGAACCCCGCGATGGCGGAGGCGTCGAAGGCTATCCCATGCTCAAAGGCCCGGGGAAGTTCCTCGGGCATTATTGATATGTTTTTCTGTTTCCCGAATACGTCGCAGAAGGCGAGACGTATGAATTTCACGTCCTCCTCGGAAACGTACTGAAGGACCTCTTCCTTTGAATATTTCATTTCCATCCTCCGTCTAGTTTGCTACATATAACTGCTTATACGGATTGCTGCTGTCCGGCGTGACGACCGTGAACGGGGAATCCATGATCCCGACAGCGTCCGTCCCAAACAGGCGGCAGTATTCTTTTACATATTTTTCGATCTCCGGGAGATCCTCATCCGATGCCGGCCTTGCCGACACCTGTCCCGGAAACCTTATGTCCCGGCAGTCCGATCTCAGTATCATCTTCCCGCCGTGCATCCCGGTGCACGGGAAATTGCTTACGATGCGGCGGCCGTCCCCGTTCAGGCCCAGCACCACTATGACCCCACCGGCCTGGTATTCCCCGAGAAAGCTTCCGGCGCATCCGCCGATGACCATCACCGGGATCTTTTCCTTATATGCCTTCATGTGGATGCCGGCCCGGTACCCCGCGTCGCCCTTCACGTATATGGACCCGCCTCTCATGGCGTATCCCGCGGCGTCGCCGGTATTCCCGTGGATCACGATCGATCCGTCGTTCATGGTGTCCCCCACCGCGTCCTGGGCGTTGCCCTTCACGGTGATCTCCGCGCCGTTCAGATATGCGCCCAGAGCGTTGCCCGGGATGCCCTCAACGGTGACTTTCACTCCTGACATTCCGGCACATATGAACCGCTGCCCGAGACATCCGGTAAGGGTGACTTCGTTTCCCGAGTCTCTCACGGCTTCGTTTATGGCTCTGAATTCCAGTCCTCTGGTATCCACTGTCACCATTATACTACACCTCCGAACTTTTTTCTCCGTTTATCAGCGGAATAAATGAGATTTGTTGCAACTTTTTTCGTCAGCTCGAAATCTATGGTGCTGAGAGGGGTCTTTTCCCGAATCAGGGAAGTGTATATGCCGGTCCGCTCGCAGTTGCCGAGGAGGATGAATCCCTTAAGGAGACCGTCCTTCACATAGAACCTCTTTATCCCGTTGTCCCTGTCTTCAGTCATCTCCCCGTCGTAGGCTCCCGCCGTCATAATGTGGAACCCGAAGAAGCCTATGGAGTTCATGGGGATGGCGTTGTCAAAGGACGAGTCGCCTCCTGCCATGTTCACGCCGGCCGTATGGCCCTGCATGTAGGCATTGGGCAGGATGGCCAGGACCCGGTTTGCGCCGATCGAGGAGTCGAATCCCTCGGTGCAGTCCCCGGCAGACCAGACATGTGGAAGGGAAGTCTCCATCCTTCCGTTAACTATTATGCCGCGGTTCACCTGGCCGCTGGCATCCTTTACGAGCTCCGTGTTGGCTCTCACGCCCACTGCAAGGACCAGGACATCGAAATCGACCTGTGTTCCGCTCTTCATGTATGCCCGGCTCTCCCCGAACCGTACAGCGGTATCTCCCAGCATGAAGCTTATGCCGTTCTCCTCGAGATGCTTCTGCACGAGGGCCGCGCAGTCGGCATCCAGTATGCTCGAAAGCACCCGGTCCGCCAGATCGCATACGGTTATGCTCCCGACCCGCTCCCTGATGCCCTCGGCGCATTTCAGTCCTATGAGCCCGGCCCCGACTATAAGGACTCTCGAGTCCGGGGACAGGGCTTTTTCCAGCTCCAGGGCGTCGTCCAGGGTCATGAAGGAGAACTTGCTTTTCACGAGATCCAGCCCCTCGAAGGGAGGTACGAAGGGGCGGGATCCCGTGGCGGCGCAGAAGCTGTCATAGCTTATCTGCTCGCCGTCGTCAAGTGTCACGGTCCTTCCTTCAGGATTCAGGGAAACGGCTCGCCTGCCGTACATGACCCGGCAGCCGTTCCTTTCGTAGAATCCGCCGTCCCGGTATTTCATCCGTTCCGTGTCGGTTTTTCCTTCAAGATAATAAGATATGAGGGGGCGGCTGTACACCGGCCTGTTCTCTGCCGAGATCACGGTGATAGGCCCTCCCGGATCAATCGAGCGTATGCCCTCGATGCAGCCCGTCGCCGCCGCGCCGTTTCCGGCTATGACATAGTGTTTCACAGTTCCTCTCCCCTTTCCTCGTATACTATCGCCCGGTTGGGGCAGCCCGTCACGCAGGCCGGAGCCCCGCAGGAGTTCTCAAGGCAGAGTTCGCATTTCTGCATTATCCCGTCTCCGTCGGGAGACAGGGCCCCGTAGGGGCACACCAGCACGCAGGTGAGACATCCCACGCACTTGTTCCGGTCGATCTTCACCACTCCGTTCCGGTCCTTGGATATGGCTCCCGCTATGCAGCTCTTCACGCATATGGGATCCTCGCAGTGGCGGCAGGACACCGCGAAGGTGATCCTGTCCCCGTCCTCCACATGGATCCTCGGGAATATCTTTCTGTCCTTGAGGGCATAGGCCATGTCCTTGAGGCCTGAGTTGGCGAAGGCGCAGTTGTATTCGCAGAGGTGGCACCCGAGGCACCATTCCTCGTTCACATATACACGTTTCATAATTCATTCCCCCGCATGGGAGATCCCCAGGATCTCAAGTTCCTTTTCATTGAGCCCCAC
>CACZSC010000163.1 GCA_902783755.1 uncultured Ruminococcus sp.
CTCGGTCGCCAGGCCCTGATCCCAGTATTCGTTGTTCAGCACGTATCCGATCTCCGCGGAATTGCTCTCGAAGTTGAATGAAGTGAAACCGCATGTGCCGATCATTTTCCCGTTGCTTTTAAGTTCCAGTCCCCAGTCATAAAACGATCCCATAAGGTATCTGGTCTGAAGATAGGATACATACCTTCTCGTATACTCCTCATCCCGGTGAGGTGACCACAGCAGGTATTTAGTTACCTCGGCTCTTTTTGAGTACTCATACATGTCAGGATAGTCGCTCTTCACGATTTTTCTTAGTATGAGACGTTCCGTATCCAGTATCGGGGGATTTCTGAAGATTTTCGTAATATCGCTTTTCGTCATCGTATGTTCCGTATAAAACTATTTTTTACAATATTTTGATTGAATTAACCGCGCGGATATGCTAAACTTATTAAAATGCTGTTTTTGGTGATAGATATGGCTGAACGCGAGAATAAAGACAGACACCTCTCACTCGACGAGATCGAGGAGATGGAGCAGAAAGAAATAGAGGAATCTGCCAAAAAGGAAAAGAAGATCAGATTCAATCTGTTCAACCGTTTCCAGAACAGGGACGGAAAAGGCGTGGATCCCGATGAAGTCAAGATAGCGGACGATCCGAAGCTTGTCAACTTTTTCAAGCTTGTCGGCAGAAAGATCAACCAGCTTCTGTCAGTCAACCTGTTTATAATCTTCGGAAATTTTCCCATATTCTTCCTTCTGCTTGCCCTTACCAGATATTTTTCAATACACACTACCGCACCGATATATACCGCATATGCACCGCTGTACGGTATCATGAAATTCGGTGAGAGTTCACCCGCCATTGCGTCGCTGTGGACGGTGTTCTCGAGAAGGACCGACATTTCCATTCCATCCGTTGTTGACTGGATCCTTATAGGGCTCGGGCTACTGGTGATATTCACCTTCGGTCCCGTGAGAGTCGGCGTCACCTATATCCTCAGAAACATGTTCAGGGGAGAGCCGATTTTCATGTGGCACGACTTCTGGTATGCCATAAAGCGCAACCTGAAGCAGGCCCTGATCTACGGCGTGATGGACGTGATCATAATCTTCCTTATCGTATGGGACATCGTATTCTTCAATCTCAACTATAACTATAGCATGCTCATGAGCATATTTTTCTTCATGAGTCTGTTCCTGGCTCTGCTGTACTTCCTGATGAGGACGTATGTCTATCTTATGCTGGTAACGTTCGATCTGTCTATACCCAAACTGCTGAAGAACGGGCTTCTTTTCTCTGTCCTGGGTGTCAAGAGAAATCTGATGTTCGTTCTCGGGACCGTTATCCTTGCCCTGCTTGAGTATTTCCTGATGCTGGTCTATGTTCCCCTGGCCGTCATCATCCCCTTCGTGATCCTGCCTTCGCTCATCCTCATGATGGGCGTGTATGCCGCCTACCCGAAGATCAAGGAAATAATGATCGACCCGTATTACGAAGAGCATCCTCAGGAAAAAGAGGAAGAGGGAGAAGAACCCGCTGATGTTTGATCAAAGTGAAAATAAAAAGGCCGCGGAATTCAAAACCGCGGTCATTTTTATTTATTCTGCATATACGCTTACCTGGCGTCTGTTGTTAGCGATGTTCTCAAATTTGACTTTTCCGTCTATGAGAGCAAACAGAGTATCATCGTGTCCGCGACCTACGTTGTTACCCGGATGGATATGCGTTCCGCGCTGTCTGATGATGATATTGCCGGCCAGAACTGTCTGTCCGTCAGATCTCTTTACGCCAAGTCTTTTTGACTCGCTGTCGCGTCCGTTCTTTGTAGAACCAACGCCCTTTTTATGTGCAAAATACTGCAGGCTGATTCTGATCATTATTTTCATCTCCTTGTTATTATTCGGTTATTCATCCAATACATCTACATCTAGAAACTCGTAATATTCGTCGCACAGATCATTGATCTGGAGAAAGTATCCCCTGAACAATCCTTCACATGCAAACTGCTTGTTCTCGTCGTCTGAATGTTCAGGCAGCGCTGACAGGCATTTGATGGTTATGTCTGCAGTCTCATCGTCTATGACATAGTCGACACTGCAGCCATAGGAAGCCTCAAGCGTGTTCAGGATCAGCATGGTCATGGCCGATAGGGCTGAGCAGAGGATGTCGTCTCCCTCTTCCCCGAAACCGGTGTGTCCTTCTTCCCTGAATCCCCAGAAGTTTCCGTTCTTCCTGAAGAATGTTATCTTAGTCAATATCGTGCTCCAAATAAATGATTAAAGAGCGATGGACTCGATCTGGACCTTTGTATAGGGCTGTCTGTGTCCGATCTTTCTCTTTTCGTTTTTCTTCGGCTTGTAAGTCATAACGTAAATCTTCTTGCCTTTGCCGTTCTTCACGACACTTGCCGTGACAGCTGCACCTGCAACATAAGGTTTACCGACTCTCAGGCCGTCATCAGTACCGACTGCAAGGACTTTGTCGAAAACAACCTTTTCGCCCTCTTCAACATTGAGCTTTTCGACAAAAATAACGTCGCCTTCATTGACTTTGTACTGCTTTCCGCCTGTTTCAACAACAGCAAACATTGGAAATGTACCTCACTTTCTTTATGTGAACTCGCTGAATGGGGTAAGCTGAGCTTTTTGAGACCTCATTTCACGCGGCTTTTGCCATTATATCATTGTGGAAAATCTTTGTCAATCACTTTTTTCTACATTTGTATTAAAATCCGAGGAAAATTCTTGAAATCCCGAAATATACAAGCAGAGACACAGCGTCCACGCATGTGGTGATAAACGGACTTGCCATGACCGCAGGGTCGAATCCCAGTTTTTTCGCTATCAGAGGAAGTGTGCATCCTATAAGCTTTGCGATGACGACCGTGAGCGCAAGGGTTATGGAAACTGCGAACGCAACGTAAACGGTTATGGCGGGATTCTGGAAGATGAGTCCGTCGACCAGCATGACCTTTCCGAAACAGACCACGCC
>CACZSC010000164.1 GCA_902783755.1 uncultured Ruminococcus sp.
GAGGTCATCGATGAAGGCGAGCCGGTAAAGACAGAGGAAATGTGGGAGATCCACAGACCGGCGCCTACCTATGAGAACCAGTCAGTGGAGACTGAGCTCCTGGAGACCGGGATCAAGGTCATCGACCTGATCTGCCCTTATACCAAGGGAGGTAAAGTCGGACTGTTCGGAGGAGCGGGAGTCGGGAAGACCGTCCTCATCCAGGAACTGATCCACAATGTTGCCACCCAGCACGGCGGTTATTCCGTATTCACTGGAGTCGGCGAGCGTTCCAGGGAAGGCAACGACCTTTACAACGAGATGAAGGAATCCGGTGTCCTTTCGAAAACGGCACTTGTGTACGGACAGATGAACGAGCCACCGGGAGCCAGAATGAGGGTCGGTCTCACCGGCCTTACCATGGCTGAGTATTTCAGGGACCGTGAGAACCAGGACGTGCTTCTGTTCATAGACAATATATTCAGATTCACCCAGGCGGGGTCCGAAGTCTCGGCCCTTCTCGGCAGGATGCCGAGCGCCGTGGGGTACCAGCCCACACTTGCAAATGAGATGGGCGAACTGCAGGAGAGGATAACATCGACGAAGAAGGGCTCCATAACCTCGATACAGGCAGTCTATGTGCCTGCCGACGACTATACGGACCCGGCTCCCGCCACGACTTTCGCTCATCTGGACGCTACCACGGCCCTGAGCCGTTCCATAGCTTCGATGGGCATCTACCCTGCGGTGGATCCCCTTGAATCCAGTTCTAGGATCCTTTCTCCCGAAATAGTTGGGGAACAGCATTACCGCGTCGCGCGTGAAGTCCAGAGGATCCTGCAGAGATACAAGGAACTGCAGGACATCATCGCCATCATGGGCATGGACGAGCTGTCGGAAGAGGACAAGAAGACGGTCATCCGTGCGAGAAAGGTCCAGAGATTCATGTCTCAGGCGCTGTTCGTCGCATCGGCGTTCAACGGGCTCCCGGGCCAGTACGTTCCGCTCAAGGAGACCATAAGAGGGTTCTCAGATATCATTGAGGGCAAGTGCGACGATATCCCGGAAAGCTATTTCCTGTTTATCGGCACCATAGACGAAGCATACGAGAAATTCAGGAATGCCAATAAGGACAAGGAATAGATATTATTATGAAGACTTTTCCTTTGAGCATAGCGTCGCCGGACGGGATAGTTTTCAGCGGTGACGTTTACCAGCTGTCCGTAAGGGGGATCGCCGGTGAACTGGCCATCCTTGCGGGTCATATCCCTTTTGTCACTGCCCTCGCAGACGGCGAGTGCAGGATCTACTGCGGGGAAGACGATAACAGTATAAAGAGAGCTCACGTGACGAGCGGCATGCTCATAGTCTCGAAAGAGAAGACTCGCCTTCTTACTTCTGATTTTGAATGGAAAAACGAATAAATGTAAAAAAACCGGGCGGCCTGTCCGGTTTTTCCATAATAGATATTTCTGCCGCATGTACCGATACCGTCCTTGCGTACTTAAGGTCCCGTATGGTATAATCTGCAGAGAAGAGGAACACATTTGATGACCGTTGCCGGGGAAAGGGGACTGCATTGGATAACGAAAAGATGAACAGAGAGTTAGAAAATGATATGACAGCAGAAAACACGGCGGAGGAAGAGATCCCCGAAGCGCCGCAGGAAGTTTATGAAGCGGAATCCGGAGAATATTCGGATCTTGGGAACGGACCTGATGACGGTGAGTATCCGGAGCCTGAAGAAACCGGTGCCTCGGAAGAGCCTGACAGCCACGAGATCAGCGAGAGCGACATAGAGTCGGCGGCAAAGGACTATTTCTCAGAAATGTACAGTGAAGAGGAGATAGCCGAGGTCGCAAAGAAGCTTGAGGACACCGCATCAGACATATCGATTGATGAGCCCATAAAGACCAGATCTCCCGAGCAGAACAGAAACGTCGAGAACGGCATACCTGCCATCCACGCCGAGACGCCCGAGCCGGAGCAAGCAAACGAACCTGAGAAGGATGATAAGAAAAAGTCTGACAACAAGGCATTCTGGCTTATGATATGCGCGATACTTGTTCTGCTTGCCGTGGCAGCCATCGTAATATTCCAGGGTTCCAATCTCGGTATCAAGAAGTCAGACTACGTCTCACCCGACAAGACGCTGGATTCCCAGGAGCTGCCGGAAGTGACCGAACCTGTTGCGCTTTACAACGTTGAGATCGACTTCTACGACAGGAGCGATATCTCCGTTTTCACAAAGGAAATGAAGCTTTCCGACCTGCTGGAGACCATCGGTTGCGTTCTTGCAGACGACGAGGTCCCGTCAGTTCCTCTCGATACCGTCATTTCAGCAGATACCAGGGTCACTGTGGAAAAGCACAAGACGGAGATCCTGACCGTTGAAGAGGAGATCCCCTTCGAAAAAGAAGTGAAGGAGACTGACCTCATAATGAAAGGGACTGCTAAGACCATCCAGGAAGGGAAGAACGGCAAGTCAAAAACAGAATACAGGATAGAATACGTAAACGGCAAGGAAGTCTCACGGGAGAAGATCTCATACGAGGTGACCGAGCCCGCCGTGAACGAGATATATGAGTATGGCGTGGGAGGCACGATAGTAGGTAACGACGGGAAGACCTATACATATTCGATCAGGAAAATCGTGACGGCTACCCATTACCATATTCCCGGACCCACGTATTTCGGAAGGGAGGCCGATGAGACGGTCATCGCAGTCGACAGTTCTGTGATACCGCTCGGAACGAGGCTGTACGTAAAGAACGCGAGATTCGATTTCGGACTGAGGACGGCTGCCGACGTGGGATCCATAAAGGGAGATACCATCGCTATCTGGCTGTCACCGAGCAATTACCAGTACGCCGCCTTTGCAGCATCCGGATACGTTTATGACATGGAGATTTACTACATCGATGGACAGTAAGTACGATTTCAGTACCCTGAGAGACTTTCAGGAAAGCCTTCTGACGTTCAAGGTCCCGATCCCCGGCAACCAGTGTATCGCGACCGAGGGATACGGCGAGATATACAGTCATGTATGCGGATACGCCGACCTGGAAAAGCAGCAGCCCCTCAAAGGGGACGAGCTGTATTTCCTGTGGTCAGCCACCAAACCTGTAACGGTGTCCCTGGCGCTGCGGCTCTTTGAGGAGAACAGGTTCAGGATGAACGATCCGCTTTACGAGTACATCCCGGAATACAGGAACATGTACGTCAGAAAGATGATCGACGGCAGGGAAGAGATCCTTCCCGTCTCATCCGACATACTCATATGGCAGCTGTTCAACATGACAGCGGGCATCGACTATGAAGTCAATACCCCGGCCGTTCATGAAGTCAGGGAAAGGACCGGAGGAAGATGCCCGACCGTTGAGACAGTCAGGGCTTTCGCCAAAAGGCCTCTCGCTTCCGAGCCGGGTGCCTACTGGTGCTACGGGCTGTGCCACGACGTGATCGGTGCGCTCATAGAGATATGGTCCGGTAAAAAGCTCCGGGACTACGCGAAAGAGGTCCTCTTCGAGCCCCTCGGGATGAATGAGACATCATACGGTTACTCAGCGGAGCAGAAAGACAGGATAACGGCACAATTTTCATACAGATACGATACCGAAACGGTGACCAGGACCAATAATACGGTCAACCTCATACTGGGACCGGATTACGATTCAGGAGGAGCCGGGATGGTATCCAGCCTGAAAGACTTTTCGAAGTTCGCAGCTGTCATGGCAAATCACGGCTCTGCGGAAAACGGGTACCGTTTCCTGATGCCGGAAACGGTCGATATGCTCAGGACAAACACTCTGACGAAGCAGGAAGCCGAGTCGTTCTGCTGGGAACAGCATAAAGGATACGGATACGGTTACGGGGTAAGGACGAGACTTCCGTCGCCTGAGGATGACGACCTTGATTTCGGGTGGGGAGGCGCCGCCGGCGCTATCCTGCTCATGGACTGTGACAGAAAGATGTCTCTCGTATATCTGCAGCATCTCCTCAACAATCCCGAAGACCACACCTTTACGGGAATGAGGGACAGATTCTACGAATCTGTAAGAAAACAGAAATAGAAAAAGCACCCTAGGGTGCTTTTCCTTATGCAAATACAGTTTATCAGCCAAGTTTAGCGGCATTCACTTTTATGCCGGGGCCCATTGTGGAAGCTATGACGCAGCTCTTGATGTACTGACCTTTTGCTGCAGCCGGCTTAGCTTTGATGACAGCACCCAGAAGAGTGCTGAAGTTCTCGGACAGTTTCTCTGTTCCGAAGGAAGCTTTGCCGATGGGGCAGTGGATGATGTTGGTCTTGTCAAGTCTGTACTCGATCTTACCTGCTTTAGCTTCTGTAACAGCTCTGCCGACGTCCATGGTCACTGTTCCGGCCTTCGGGTTAGGCATGAGTCCCTTAGGACCGAGCACTCTACCGAGTCTACCGATCGTACCCATCATGTCGGGAGTTGCTATGACTACGTCGAAATCGAACCAGTTTTCTTTCTGGATCTTTTCAACGAGATCCATTTCGCCTACATATTCAGCTCCTGCCTCGCGTGCTGCATCAGCCTTCTCGCCTTTAGCGAACACAAGGACGCGGACCTTTTTACCAGTTCCGTGAGGAAGGACCACGGCGCCTCTGACCTGCTGGTCAGCATGTCTGGAGTCAACGCCGAGTCTGATGTGCACTTCGATGGTCTCATCGAATTTTGCCTTGGATGTCTGGCATACCAGATCCATAGCCTCTGTGGTATCGTAAAGCTTGCTCTTTTCGATAAGCTTCTTGCTGTCTACGTATTTCTTACCTTTAAACATTGTCGAGCCCCCCTTATTCTTCTACCACAACGCCCATGGAACGTGCGGTGCCTGCGATCATGCTCATAGCTGCCTCGATGGAGCCTGCATTGAGGTCTTTCATCTTGGTCTCGGCGATCTGGCGGACCTGATCCTTCTTGATCGTTGCGACTTTTGTCTTGTTCGGTGTGGGGGATGCTGTCTCGATACCGCAGGCCTTCTTGATCAGAACGGGTGCGGGAGGAGTCTTGGTGATGAATGTGAACGAACGGTCTGCATATACTGTGATAACGACAGGGATGATCAGACCGATGTCATTCTTTGTTCTTTCATTGAATTCCTTTGTGAAGTTAGGAATCGCGACGCCGTAAGCACCGAGTGCGGGACCTACAGGCGGCTGGGGTGTAGCTTTCCCGGCGGGAAGCTGGAGCTTGATATAGCCTATGATTTTCTTTGCCATTAGATAAATACCTCCATATGTGGTTACTGACGGGAAACATCAAAGAATTTATTTCCCTCCCACGATGAGTGCGTTAGTGCACGCACAATGCATGAAATTGAAAGCAATCAGTTTTTGGAAATCTCAATCATCTTCCTGTCAAGTACGGCATCCAGATCTGCACCGATCGTCTTGATACCGACCGTGACTTCTCCGGTCTCCTCGTTGAACGCTTTGAGCGTTCCGGAGAATCCGCGGAAAGGCCCGTCGATGATGTTGACGAAGTCTCCGATACTGAATGCGGGACCGGACGAAACACCGGCTGTTTCCTTGAGCATCGATGCGGCTTCGTCTTCGGTAAGCGGGACCGGTTTGGATCCCGGGCCTACGAATCCCGTAACGCCGCGGATGTTTCTCACGACATGCCACGTTTCATCGGACATGACCATCTTTATGAACACATAAGACGGGAAGAGTTTGGACTCAACTTCTTTTTCCTTGCCACCATCGGATTCGACTATTATCTCAGTCGGGATCCTGATGTCGGTTATAACATCGCTGAGTTTTCTGTTTTCGATGATTTTTTCAAGGTTGGCTTTGACTTTGTTTTCATAGCCGGAGTAGGTATGCGCGACGTACCACTTCAAACCTTCATTCATCTCGTTGATATCGCTCATTGTTATATCCTTCCGTAAAGGTTGCGTGTTTCGAACTTCAGGACTCAGAACAGTTTGCCCAGGCCACTGATAGCGTTCGTGAACAAGAAGTCGAGCAAGCCAAGTGCAATCGCGATGACGATGACAACCACGATAACGATTATCGAGTTGGTGCGCACTGATTTCCAGTTGGCCCATGAGATCTTCTTTGCTTCGGACTTAACAGATTTGAACCATCCGGTAATTCTTTTCCAAAGAGAGGGTTTGTCTTTTTTTGCTTTCTTCGGCTTTTCAGCCTTTGTCTTTTCAGCCTTTTCGACTGTCTTTACTTCTTTGTCAGACATTACTTTTCTCCTTTAAGAATTACTTTGTTTCCCTGTGCAAAGTGTGTTTGTGGCAGAAACGGCAGTATTTATTGAGCTCGATCCTGTCGGGATTGTTCTTCTTGTTTTTCTTGGTATCGTAGTTGCGCTGTTTGCACTCACTGCAAGCCAATGTGATCTTAACTCTCATTAATTCGGCACCTCCTTAAGTGATTTGACAGATAACTGTATTTTGTACCTCCCTCGGTAAGAAAGAGGCGTGCCTTCCGGCACTTTTCCGCGCAAAAAAAAGACCCTCTCAAGCCGAGGTGAAGTGATTATAGCATACGTCAAAATACTTGTCAACAATTATTTTCAAATATTCGGAAAAAATCTTCAAATCTTATTATATATAATATGCTGATTTCGCATTGACTTTGAAAAAGGCCGATGATATAATTTTCTTGTTGATTTTCTATGAAAGGAGAACGAGACAATGGACGACGGCGGTAGTAGTTGCGGTCATATACCTATAGCGGACCAAAGCAGTGAGATGAAGCCCCGACGAGAGTCCGTTGGTCTGTTCATTCTCTGATGCTTTGATCTGCCGTGACACTAATCCAGATTTTGAAAGGAGACAAACATGGCAGACAACAATATGATTCTTTGCACGACTCTCCAGACTCTCATGGAAGGGAAGAAGTATTCGACCCTGAGAGACATTCTGGTGACAATGAATCCGACGGATATAGCGACCGTATTTCAGGAAATGGAGCAGGAAAAGCTCCCTTTGCTCTTCAGGCTGCTTCCGAAGGAGCTTGCGGCTGAGACCTTTGTCGAAATGGAACCGGAAAACCAGGAACTTCTGATCCACGGCTTCTCCGATTCCGAGCTTCGCGAGGTCATCAACGAAATGTACGTCGACGATGCGGTTGACATCGTCGAGGAAATGCCTGCGAACGTGGTCCGGAGGATCCTGGAGCAGGCGACCCCGGAGATGCGCAAGGATATAAACGACATCCTGCGGTATCCGGAAGACTCTGCAGGGTCTATCATGACCACAGAGTACGTGGTGCTCAGATCGGGCCTCACGGTTGGCGACGCCATCATAAACATCAGACGTACCGGCGTGGACAAGGAGACGATATACAACTGTTACGTGACCAGCGACAGGATCCTCATAGGAATGGTCACGGTGAAGGATCTGCTCCTAGCTCCTGACGACTCGATCAAGATCGATGACATCATGGAGACGCACGTGGTATCGGTCAATACCCTGGACAACAGAGAGAGCGTTGCTCAGACGCTTTCGAAATACAACCTGCTTGCGATCCCCGTAGTAGA
>CACZSC010000165.1 GCA_902783755.1 uncultured Ruminococcus sp.
CTTCATGCACCAGTCGCCCCAGTAGGTGACCATCTCGGGAAGCTCATATTTCAGATAGTCGTATTTCCCGGTCCATTTCCTCTGACGGTCCGGCTCAAAATCCGGATAGTCGGATTCCCTGTAATTTTCCTTGTTGATCTTCTCGTAGCATTCACCCGGACGATCATAAGCACCATAGACATTGTCCCCGTCATAGAGATAGTCCCAGCCGCCGCCGGCCTTCGGCTTTCTCGTGACTTTAGACCACGTTCCATCAAAATAGGCCTGCTGGAAAATGACAGGTTTGTTCTTGATGCGGAATCGGATGGGTCCGTGCCAGAAATACGGCGGGATCTTTACCACCGTGGCCTTGTCGATGAGCATCGTCTCCATGTCGTCCGGATCTTCGCCGATATCCACTTCGATCACGGCGTCGAAATCGAACACATCGGGAACATTGGCTCCCAGAAAGACCAGGTACTCGTCCGTGGCCATATGAAAATGGGGTTCTTCAAAGTCCACAGATTTCGTAAAGGTCTGAAAACCGACATGATACGTCGCGCCAGGCATGCTTGCTTCGCCTCGGAAATACGAGCAAGGTCTGGCCAGGAAATCTCCGAGATTCGGATCTTCCGGCTTCAGCTCATACACGCAGTTTTCCTGATAATATCCCATTTGCTTCCCTTCCTTTCTATTTCCTCTTTTTCTATAAAAACCTATATATCCTCTCCTGACCGGAATCAATCACCGTCCGGAGAAATATAACTGCATCGGAAGCCATTGCCCTCATAAGGGTGGATTCTGCCCCAGCTTGAAGACCAGCAGAATACCCCGGCAAATGCCCCGCTCCCCCAGTATCCTCCACGATACATAAACGCCTCTGGCAGACCGTTGTTTAGATAAGCGTACTGCTCTTTTGTATCAAAGTAAGGTTCGTTGAATAAAAGTCCCAGTGCGTACAGCAGCTCTCTCGCCGCAGGTCCGACTGTCTCGTCGCATCGGATGAACGACATGTCGCATCGGCGGAGCGCATTGGCTTTGGACGGCGGATCGTTTGCTGTAAAGACCCATCTGGATCCCCATCCTGCGACGTCAAAAGGTTCTGCCTGATAATCCGCTTTCACCGACCCGGGAGTGGTCCCATTTCCGTCGGGAACGATATACTCGCCTGTGGATGCGTCGATTGCCCGCCAGGCCGTGGAGTCTGTTGACTGATCCACAGACCTGTCCGCTCCATCATTGTCCGGCAGCACCTGCAGTTCTCCGAACACGAACCGAAGTCCTGCGACCCACTCGGAAACATTGCCGTTCAGATCCCATATGCCTGCCGCTGTACCGTCATGCGTCCAGCTCAGAGGACCGGTCCCGGTACGCACCCATTTTGCGCCTTCTCCGTCCCAGGCAGCGGGTCTCGCGCGGAAGGCAGTTTCTCTTTTATCTTTTCCGTGATCGTTGTTGCCATAAGGAAGGAACCCGTTCCTCTTGCACCATAAAGCTACAGCGCCCCATTCCTGGCAGGTCGTCAGATGCCACCCAGCCCCTTTGGCAGCGCAAGCTTCCCAGGACCCGTCATATCCAATCTCGTTCCACGGTTCCTCTCCGGGCAGAGAAAGTGCTGCTCCTTCTTGTTTTGAATTCTGGTATTTTGAGATATAGAAGCCTTCTCGTTCCCTGCCGTTCACGATAAACGCAGGATGCACTCTGTCGGATCCGTTCGTGATCACCTGGTTCATCCGAAATTTCGGAATGAAAACCATAAAGGACGGCCGTCCTTCCTCATCCCGGAGGATTTCGTTATTTGGGCATGCCGCCCGGAAAAGATACTCCTCGATCCTGCTGTCAGCCATGTCCCCGCCTCCTGTCAGATTCATTTCCGGTAGTATGTTTCCCCGTAAGTATCCAGGACCTCCTGGACCCACCGGTTCTTTTTCTCTATCGTCTGATCTCCGGGAGGACCTGAGACCCCGGCCATGGAAACGAACCCGCCTCCCGGTGCCAGCATATCGATGCAGTCGATGACCGACTGCTTGAACTCTTCTTCCTCAATGTCCTCATTGCACAGGCGCCCTCGGTAATCCCACCCGCCTATGATGACAAGATCCTTCGGATGTCTTTGCTTGATCGCCCTGAGATCGTTGCATGTCTGAGCGGGGTTCCAGTAGCGGATTCCGAAATCGTCCCAGTCATCAACGAACAGCTCACATCTGCCGCAGTTGTGAAACTCTCCGGGTAGGCCTCGGTTCATCCCGAACGAGGCCTCCCGAATATATAGCGGTTTGAAGATATCCCTGTACATTTCCAGAGAGATGAACGGGCTTTTCCATGCAGCTGTATCATCAGACTGTCCAATAACGTCGGGTTCATAGTAATCAAAACAGTGCTCGTAGACCTCACACCAGAAATCACAGATGGCACTCAGCAGCGCCTTGCATTCCTCCGGCTCTTCATAAAGTGCCGTAAGTCCTTCCGTGAACCCCATCAGAGCCATCAGCTGCTGAAAATACCCGACGTGAAGAGTGATCTCCCTTGCGGTCTGGTTAAAGTCTATCCCTATCTCCTGCAGCGCTTTCAGATCCTTTTTCGCCATTGCCTCCCAGTCGATTCCTGAAAGGTCGGGGAATCTGACGACGTCTCTCCACTTCCGGATGTCCTTCAGAAGGAAGTTGTTCGGTTCGGGAACCAGTGCGCCGGGCGTATCCGGCGTCGGCACCCAGTGCACGCCGAAATGATCCGTCTTTTCTTCCGTCCGCCTCCAGCTGTTTGCAAAGGAAGGGATGACCAGTGTCAGCGGAAGCGGATGCAGGCTGTCCTTTCTGGGGAAAAAGCCGTATTGCAGGATATAGTCCGGAACGATCCCCTGCGCCATATCGAGGAAGTTCTGTTTCGGCGTTCTGTCTGACATGCGCTTGTTTCCTCCGTTTCCTCCCCGGGAGGAGCTCTGTTAATTGTGCACAAATACAGTTTTTATTATACCGTTTTTGTCGCCGATTTCAATATCCAATATATGCTGCCTGCCTCTTTCCCGAAACAGAAAGGCCGCTCGTGTGTATAATCACGAGCGGCCATACCGATCTTCTTCCTATCTACTGTTCAGTTTCCATGAACCGGATGCTGACATCCTTCTTCAGGGCAAGTTTCGCCTCGACTTCCATGGCTTTGATGATGCCGTTCAGTACCGGACAGGAGGCATGAACGGGAAAATGAGTCTGCGCATACTCATAAAACGGCCCCTCCCCCGGTTTTCTGAGACATACCTCGTATGCGTCATACGTGTTTCCCAGTTCCTTCATCATATTCCGCACGCTTTCACAGCCTGAACGCACCTTCACTGTCAGTTCGGTCTCGTCATCGGCATCCGCCTGGACCTCCACCGCAGTCACCAGCCCGCAGATTCCAGGCTCGATCATTACCTTTGTCATATTAC
>CACZSC010000166.1 GCA_902783755.1 uncultured Ruminococcus sp.
CAAACGACTCATACCACTCGAGTTAATCGCAATTTAAACCGACAATATTTGAAGAATTATCAAAAAATACCTGCTTAACTGCCAAATAACGCATGGAATACGTGATCAAGTGAAGTGATGCTTCGCATGTTCCGTAGCAAGAGCTTTTGAGGCGAACCGGCAGTCTAAGCGGGTATATACGGGAAAGCATGCAAAATCATTTGTGTGAGACTTCATGTTATTTGAGTTTGCTAATGGCAACTTTTTGTGTCTCCGGTGGAAAAGAGATTCGCGCCATCCAGTTATACCCATTATACCCCTTGACAAATATACAAAAAGGGGTATAATGGGTATAACTATTTGAAGATCAAAGGAGATAAGAAGATTGGCAGATCCGGACAAGACAAGGATGATCGAAGATCTAGAAAAGGAAATATCACTTCTGCCTGCCGGCTCTATCTCGATCAAAAAGAACGGCAGCAGGGAATTCTACTATCACCGCGTGTCACGCGGTGGGAAGCGCTCGGAAAAATACGTTCCGCCCGAAATGGTCGAAGATCTCCGGAAACAGATCGACAGGCGCCGGGAACTTGAAAAGCAGCTGAAGGAACTGAAACAGTCTGTTCCGGTCAGCAGGGGAAAAAAGAAGGAACATGCTGTCAGGTACAGGACGTTCGTCCTCACGGGAGAACCGCTCTGGAATATGGCATTGCTTGCAAAGGATTTCCGTCACCGTGAATGCTACGGGACTCTGCGCGGGTATGTGTTCGGGAAAGCGGCGGACAGGGTTTTCATACTGTACGGACTGAGAAGGACCGGAAAGACCACCATGATGCGGCAGGTCATTCTTGAAATGACGGAGGAACAGCGAAAAAAAGCGGCATTTCTGCAGATCGGACGGCACAACACTCTGGCAGAGGTGTATTCCGATCTGAAATCACTTGAGGATCAGGGGTACATGTACGTGTTTGTCGATGAAGTCACCATGCTTGAGAATTTCATCGAAGGCTCTGCCGCCTTTTCGGATATTTTCGCTGCCTGCGGAATGAAGATCGTTATGTCCGGAACGGATTCCCTTGGCTTCCTGTTTGCTTCGAAGAATCAGCTGTATGACCGATGCACTTTGCTTCATACGACATATATTTCATACCGGGAGTTCGAAGACGTGCTCGGTATAAAGGGGATAGACGAGTATATCAGATACGGCGGCACGATGAGCGTCGGCGGCATAAACTATAACGGGATATCCCCGTTTGAGTCTGGAAAAAGCGCGGACGAATATATCGACAGCGCCATCGCACGGAATATACAGCATTCCCTGAAATATTACCAGGACGGCGGTCATTTCAGGCTGCTGTACAGCCTTTATGAAAAGGGCGAACTGACGAACGCGATCAACCGTGTCGTCGAGGACATGAACCACCGCTTCGCTTCCGAGGTGCTGACAAGGACTTTCCGTTCTTCGGACCTGTCCGTGACGGCACGCAACCTTTTGAACGACAGGGAGTCTCCCATCGATCTCGAGGCGAATATGGACCGTCCTGCTGTTGAGAAGGCGCTCAAGGATATGCTGGATATCCTGGAAGTGGAGGAGCAGACCGTTGAGGTGGATGAGGAAAGAGCCGGTCAGATCAAAGAATATCTGATGCTGCTGGACCTTATTACCGACATCGGGTTGGTATACCTTCCCAGAAAAGGGGAGATCGGGCAGAAAACGGTATTCAGCCAGCCGGGGATGCGGTATGCGATGGCGGAGGCCCTTATAAAGTCACTGCTTACGGATGCCAGGTTCGGTGAGATGGACATTGCTGACCGAAGCCGTGTCCTGGAAAGGGTTCTCGGAACGGCAAGGGGCCTGATCATGGAGGAGATAGTTCTGCTGGAGACCAGGAACTCCTGTCCGGATGCGACAGTCTGCAAGGTGCAGTTTGCGACCGGGGAATTCGACATGGTCGTTCACGATGAGAAGAACCTCACCTGCCGTATATACGAGATCAAGCACAGCGCGGAGGCGGTCCCCGAACAGTACCGGCACCTTGTCGACGCAGAGAACTGTGCTCTGGCGGAGCGGTTTTTCGGGAAGATAACCGGGAAATTCGTGATCTACAGGGGCATTCCCGTCACGGACGGAGAAATCCGATATCTGAATGTTGAGGAATACCTCTGGAACCTGCGGAACATATAATCAGTCCTGCCGTAAAAAACAGTAAAACCAGGACATTCCGTTGTTGCTTTTTCACAATATCAGACCCGCGTTCTGCCATGTGGAACGCGGGTTTTCCCGTTTTTCCGGGCTTTGAGCCCGCAATTGCCTTGTCAAACTGACCTAATAGGCGGTTATGGGAAAACGATTTTCG
>CACZSC010000167.1 GCA_902783755.1 uncultured Ruminococcus sp.
AACAAGTGAATATTTCTTAAAAATGAACATTTATCCGAACTTTTTGACGCTTTTCCGGACTGCTTCTGTGTATAGTCCACAACTGCGAAAACATCTACAATTGTAATATATTTTCTATGCCCAAAAGTCACTTCCCTGCATTCTTTTCATCGATAAGTTTCCGGTAACATTTGTAGCACATGCTGATGTATCTTTCATTCCCGCCGAGGCACACCTGCGCGCCGTCCGTGATGATGTTGCCCTCGTCATCGAACCTGGCGTTCACAGTGGCTTTCCTTCCGCATTTGCATATGGACTTGACCTCGGTGATGCTGTCCGCTATCTCGAAGAGCCGCTTGCTTCCGGGGAACATCTTGGTCTGGAAGTCTGTACGGAGACCGAAGCACAGCACCGGGATGTCCAGCTTGTCCGCCAGATCCTTCATCTGGTCGACCTGTTTCTCGGTAAGGAACTGGCACTCGTCGCAGATCACCACGTCAGTGTACTTCCCCGATATGTGGGACGCGCTCCTTTTCACGAATTCCTCGTAGATGTCCATGTCGCCGCGCACCGCTTCCGCCACCGACTGGAGCCCTATCCTGGACCTTATGACGGTGCTTATGGTGCCGTCCGCATTTTCCATGTCGTCCCTTGTGTCGGTCGCCGGTTTGATGAGCCAGACGGTCTGTCCCTTCTCCTCATAATTGAATTTTGTCATGAGAGCCTGGGCGGTCTTCGAACTGCCCATGGCGCCGAACTTGAAATACAGTTTAGCCATGTCCTTCTCCCGTCATCCTTCGATATATTCCCTTTCCCCGTTCAGGAAAGCCGTTACCTGTGTCAGCATCTCCACCTCGGTGAGCACCTGGGGCCTCCACTGGTATTCGACAGTATATGTAACCAGAGGGACCAGTCTGAACACCCGGGCTATCGAGCCGTCCGCCCCTTTCCTCAGCTCGCATCGGAGCAGCGCGGAATATCTTTCGCCGTACCTGTTCATTCCGTCGATGAGGCATCCCAGGGAATAGGCGATGTAACCGCCGTTGTATTCTTCCGCTGGCTGCAGGTTCCTGCCGTTTGTACCTGCCACGATGTCCGCGCCGGCGTCTATGAACGACCTGAAGGCCTCAGCCTTCGCAGCGGAAGGCTGGTATCCCGTCTCAGTGTCGAACATGTATACGGCAACGAGATCCGAAGTTTCCCGGGCCTTTTTCACCAGTTCCCTTACGGCATCGTCATCCTCGCCGAGGATGCCCGATATAACCGCCGCCGACATGCCGCTGAACTCGTATCTTACGTAATCGTTTTCAGGAATCATGGCCAGGCCGTTGGAAAAGATCGCCTGTACCGTATCCGTATAGCCTTGCTCACCGTAATCTTGGATCCTCTGCGATGCCACCGAGAGAAGTTCTATTCCCCCTCTCTTGAATATGTCCACGTTGGAAACCGGCCCTCTTGACCACTCGGGATCCGTCTTCGTGACCGGCTCGAGTGAATTCGAATCCGAAAGCACCGAGTCACAGACGGAGACCGTAAGATCGTCTTCCCTAAGATAGTCCGACAGGTCCTGCAGGAAGAACTCGGGGCCCTGCTCCTGCACATGCTTGTTGAAAGTCCCGAAGGTGTCGCTCCCAAGCATGGATCCGAGGGTTAGGCTCCCCGTGAAATCCACTGTGACCAGCTCGTATGAATCACCCGGCTCCTCCATGGATGGTTCCGGCGGTCCGCCCGAAAGAGGGACCGCTCTGTCCGGAGCCGTGATGTTCGCGCTGTAGTTCGATGACCGCAGCAGCACCGCGCAGAAAGCCATCAGCGCCGCAGTGGCGATCGCCGCCGCAAGAACGAACACGGTCCGCTGCAGTTTTGCTTTATCTCTGTTTGACATTGTTTGACATTGGACAAAACGCCGTCCGCTTTCATCATATTTCAAAATATTTCTGTCAGCTATTCTATCATATCCACCCTCCCTTTTCAACCGTTCCTTCAATGAGCGGGAGACGCCGTCATGATTGACACGGGCGTTTTTACTGTGGTATAATTGTATTTTGAAGGAATTCAGCACGGGGGACCGGCGTATGAGAGAGATTTTCCCTGCGATAATCGGTAACGAGAACATAAAGAAGCTGTTTTCGGAAGGGATCCCTGCCCATGCATATATCATCGAGGGACCTGCAGGGAGCGGCAAGCATACCATCGCGCGGCAGCTCTGCGCCTCTATGGTATGCGAGAACCGGACGTCGGAAAACCATCCCCTGCCCTGCGGGACCTGCCCCAGCTGCAGAAAGATACTCGGCAACATCTCCGTGGACTGCCTCACGATATCGGGAAGCACAAAATCCGGGAGCATAGGTGTGGAATCCGTCAGGAGCATCAGGCAGAGCCTGTATATCGCCCCGAATGACGGAGACCGGAAATTCTACATAATAGAAGACGCACACAAAATGACGGAGCAGGCCCAGAACGCTCTCCTTCTGTCTCTCGAGGAACCGCCCTCTTTCGTTTCCTTCTTTCTCCTGTGCGAGTCATCGCAGCAGATACTGGAGACCATAAAGAGCCGGGCCCCGGTCATAAAGACTGAGCTGTTCTCCCCCGGGTTCATCGCGGATCACCTGGAGAGGAAATTCGGCTCCGGGGACAGGGAGAAGATCGCCCAGATATCTAAGATCTGCGGCGGATCCCTTGGCCGGGCGGAAAGCCTTTATGACTCCGACAGGGAGGAATCCAGGCTGAGAAGGTGCGCCGTTTCCTTCTGCGAGACGCTGCTTTTCGGCAAAAAGTCCGAGGCTGCCGTCTTCGCCTCGTCCCAGATGCCGCAGCAGAGGAACGACGTCGCGGAAGTCCTGAGACTGAGCAGGTTCATCGTCAGGGACATCATAGCGTATAAGAAGAACGAGGAGCTGATCTTCTTCAACGAGGGAGAGATGTATCCCCGGGAATCCGTAAAGCGGATCACGGTAAGGAAGCTCCTTGCCGCCGAAGACAGCCTGACCAAAGCCGAGGACGACATCACGGCGAACTGCGCCGTCAATACCGTTCTCATCTCACTTGTAATGCACATATAGGACATGTCACAAAATGACTGATGGTGGAAAATATGACTGAAAATATTGATGAAAGATTCGAGCCCGCAGTTTCAGAAGAAGCTGTAAGCACTGATACGCCATTTGATGCAGGCACGGAACCGTCAGAGGATCTGACCGAAGAAGCCATGGCTGAAGAAGCGGCTGAGGAGCCGGGAGAGGTTGAGATAGTCGGAGTTAAATTCAGGGAGACCGGAAAGACCTACTACTTCTCGCCCGGAGAACTCAGGTGCACCGTCGGAATGCCTGTGATAGTGGAAACGGCAAGAGGCGTCGAGTACGGTTACGTGACAATTGAAAACAGTGTCGTATCCACAGCGAACATCGTGAGCCCCCTGAGATCAGTGATAAGGAAGGCGGACGAGTCGGATACCGCAAGGTACCAGGCCAACAAGAAACTGGAGGCCGACGCCTTCGAGATCTGCCGCAAGAAGATCGAGGACCACGGCCTGGACATGAAGCTGATAGACGCCGAATACACCTTCGACAACAGCAAGCTGCTGTTCTACTTCTCAGCCGACATCCGGGTGGATTTCCGCGAGCTGGTCAAGGATCTCGCTTCGGTGTTCAAGACCAGGATCGAGCTGCGACAGATCGGTATCAGGGACGAGGCCAAGCTTATGGGCGGTCTCGGTGTATGCGGCATGCCCCTTTGCTGCTCCACATTCCTTACCGATTTCGTCCAGGTATCCATCAAGATGGCCAAGGAACAGAATCTTTCCCTGAACTCCTCGAAGATATCGGGCACCTGCGGAAGGCTCATGTGCTGCCTCAGATACGAGCATGAGTCCTATGAGAGAGAGATCGCTGCCACTCCCCCGGCGGACTCCGTGGTAAAGACTGCGGAAGGCGTGGGAGTCGTGATCGAGAGCAGCCCCCTGACCGGAAACCTTAAGGTGAAGCTGAACGACGGGGACACCAAGACCTTCCACCGCGATACCGTCACCGTCCTCTCGCGCCACTCCAAGAAGGCCCCGGAACAGCAGGACCAGGAGAGCGAGGAAGACTGGGAATAGTCTGTCCGAATGTCCCGAAAAAATTTTTCAAAAAACTATTTTATTCCCCGCACATTTATGATACAATGAGTCAGCACATCACACGAGGTGATTATTATGGCATATAAGATTAACGACAACTGCATCGCTTGCGGTGCTTGCTCAGCTGAATGCCCTCTCGGATGCATCGGTCTCGACGAAAGCGGAGAGAAATATCAGGTTCTGAAGCCTGAGGATTGCATAGAATGCGGCGCATGCGCAGGAGTATGTCCTGTAGAAGCTCCCAATCCGGAAGAATAAAGGCATTCCATTAACAATCAAAAAAGCAAAGGGGAGTGAACAACTCCCCTTTGCGCTTGCTTGAGGACGATATGACAGACAGCGTTCAGACAGTATATGATCCGGATACCGAAAAGCTGGAAAAGATCAACGAGGACCTTTCAGTCATACAGCTGAAGAAGGGGCTGGCTTTCGGAACAGACAGCTATCTCGTCTCGGCTTTCGCAAGACCTCTCAGAAAAGGGGTGCTGGCGGATCTGGGCGGAGGCACCGGTGTCATTTCACTTCTTACCCTTGCGAGAAACAAATACAGAAAAGCATACTGCGTCGAGATACAGCCGTATTTTGCGGACCTCATCTCAAGAAACGCGCTGCTCAACGGTCTTGACCGGAGGATCGTCTCCCTGAACCGTGACGTACGCGGCCTTGCGCCGTCGGACATCGGAGGGGAGGCTGACATGGTTATCACCAATCCGCCGTACATGCCCGCGGGCTCGGGTTTCGCAAGCTCCGCCGGCGAGATGGACGACGCCCGCCGTGAAAACAACGGCGGCATCGGGGATTTCGTGCGCTCTGCGGCGTCTCTCCTGAAATACGGCGGTTACTTCACCGCGGTCTACCTGCCCTCAAGGATGTCCGAACTGTTCTCATCGATGACGAGATACGGCATAGAGCCCAAAAGGCTCGTCACAGTTTACCCGGACAGGATCTCGAAACCATCGCTGATCCTGGTGGAAGGCAAGAAAGGTGCTGCCCCGGGCCTCATCTGTTCCAGGCCTCTCATCATATACTCGGACGGTACCCGGGAATACACCCCGGACATGGACAGGATATACAGCGAATTCTCATTTTCACACATGTTCTAGAGGAGGCGCTCATGTCAGAAGCAAAGGAAAAGAACGCGATAGTACCCGGCACTCTGTATCTGGTGGCGACTCCCATCGGCAACCTTGCCGATATATC
>CACZSC010000168.1 GCA_902783755.1 uncultured Ruminococcus sp.
ACTTCGAAGTTCTTCATGCCTTCTGCTACCGCCTTTTCAGCTTCCAGCTGCGCGCGGAGAACTGTATTGTAAAGCTTCTTCATGGCCTCGTCCGCTTTCCCGACAACGACTGTCCTTGTCATGTCGGAGTGGTAACCGTTCACCATCGCTCCGAAATCCATAGTCAGAAACCCTTTTTCAAGTTTCACGTTCCTTGGAACTCCGTGAGGGCGTGACGACGCGGTGCCGGAAACGCAGATCGTGTCGAACGACGGCTTCTGGCTGCCATGTCTTTTCATGTAATACTCGAGTTCCGCCGCGACCTCGATCTCTGTCATATCGTGGGTCAGTACCTTGCATATATGAGCAAACGCGCCTTCTGCTATCCTCTGGGCAGCAACGATGGATGCGACTTCGTCATCAGTCTTGAATTCCCTGAGAGAAGTCAGCAGGTTTCCGAGAGGAACGAAGCTTATCTCCGCACCGTCAAAAGATTTCCTGAATCTTTCAAAATCCGCACATGTTATCTTCTGATCTTCATACCCGATCGCCTTTATGCCCTTTTCCCTGGCGACTGAAGCTATGGTAGGCTCTCCAGGCAGGCACACTCTGCACAGCTTTGTAGCCTCCGCTCTCGCTGCTTCGATATACCTCGGATCCGCATACATCCACGCCTCGTCAAGCGTAATGAATACCCATCCGTCGGGATTTTCAAAATCAGTCACGTACTGGTGGTTCTCGGGTGAATTCACATATATCGCATCCACCCCGATCCTTCTCATTTCTTCCCTGAGCTTTGCATACCTGTCTTCCATTTTTCCCATAGCCTATATCTCCTGTTCTCTGTTGATTTCCTTGTATTTTTTTATATATGGTCTCTCTATCCGTCTCTTGAATCTGAAAAAGGGAGATGTCTTGTCTTTGATCGGCGGAACAATGAATACCCTCATCCCGCACCGTCTTCCCGCCGCCGCGTCCGTCAGGAGCTGATCCCCGAACAAAAGCGACTCTTCCGGTTGGGCCCCGGCGTCCTTCATTGCCTTTTTCAGGACCCTGGTCACCGGTTTTGCCGCCTTCCAGTAGTACGGAAGTTCGGCAGCCTGCGCGAATCTCTCCACTCTTTCGCGCCCGTTGTTTGAAACAAATATGACGCTGATCCCGCTGTCTCTCATGTCACCGAGCCATTTCTCCGTGTCAGGCGGAGGCACCGGGTCATCATATGTCGCCAGCGTATTGTCTATGTCAGAAAAGATATAACGTATTCCAAGACCGCATAACAGTTCCGGCGTCACTTCCCTGTAACTGCCGAACATCCTGTCCGGCAAAAGCAATTTTTGAAAAATCATCCGCATCTCCAATGGCTTTTTTCTGCAGGAAACAGTATACCAGTTTGCCTGATAAGTGTCAACTTTCGCACACGCAAAAACAGGGGAGAAACTCCCCTGCCTGCCTTTATGATTATTCGTTATGCGTCTATGAGGTTGATTACTCCCTGATTGACCTTTACAGCGTCGCTGTATTCAGCAACCATTTCCTGGTAGTCGGCCGAACGGATCGCTCTCTTCGCGTCTATTTCCCATTCGGAGTCTTCGCTCTCTCCGATGTACCACACGATATGCCAGCCCGTGCTTTCAGCCTTGACTACAGCGGTATCCCCTTCGACCCTCTCAGGATCGAACAGCCAGTCGTTGAATTCGGTCACCATGTCGCCGGGGCACACGTCCTCATACAGGCCGCCTGTGGTATTGGAACCGGTATCGTCCGAATACTGTGCACAGAGTTCTGTGAACTTTTCTACTGTCTTGTCCGCCAGGAACTCGGAAAGAACTTCCTGTGCCTTCGCGTCATCTTCATATTTGTCGCTAGAGAACAGGATATGTCTCACGTTCCTTGCCTTGCCGTCAAGTCTGTATACTTCCTTTGCAAGCATATAGATGGTGAATGCATCCTGTTCATCCGTCGTTTCAATGAATGTCTCGCCGGCTTTCGCCTCGTCGCTGAACGCCCACGTTGCCACCAGCTCGGGCAGACTGGACTTGAGTACATGCTCCTTGAACGCCGCGTCGACCTTTTCCTGACGTCTTTCAGCAAGAGCCTCCTCTGTTTCGTCCTCTTCCGCGACTACATCCTTCTCCACCTGTGCGCGGATCAGCGCCACGAACGCTTCAACACTTTCCGCTTTGCTGAGAGTGTCAGCCAGTTCCTGTGCAAGCTGTGCTCCTGTCGTTTCCTCGCCTTCTTCTATCTCGAAATCCTCCGCCTTTACAGTCCAGGTGTAATAATCCACACCGTCAAAGGATTCCTTGTTCTCCTCGTAATAACTGTTGAGCCTTTCGTCAGACAGGTCTATCTCGGAGTTGAACTTTTCGGTATATTTCGTGGCAAGTGCGCTCAGTTTGAGGACGTTCTGCACATCCTGCACCTTGATCGGATTCTTTGTCAGAGCGTACAGATATGTGTTGGGGTCGGAATACCCGTACTGGGATGCGATCTCTTTCAGCTGATCGGCATAGTCGTCAACTGTCTTCAGATCTTCCGCATCAAGCTCCACACCGTTCTTCTTTGCCTGCTCACAGAGTGCGAGAAGCTCGGTAGCCTCGGACTTTGCGGATTCCATGATATAGTCAAACCATGTACCGTTGGTTGTGAGAGGGCATGACTGGGATTTGAGGGATTTGGAAGTATCGACCCCGAACATGCTCAGGTACTGGTAGAAATTCTGGTAATTGACGGAATAGAGATATGACATCATAGCGCCGTCGACTTTGAAGTTTTCGGACTGTACCGCAGTCTGGGATCTGAGAGCAGACCCGTCATTGGAACAGGAATTGTAAATCGCCAGTCCGATCATCGCAGCGGCAAACAATACCACGCACGCAACGATCAGTATGGTCTTGCCCTTCGGGCTCGCGGCTTTTTTCTTGCTGTTTGTTATGCTCATTTTCGGAAAATCCTTTCAGATATTATCGTATATAAAGAAAAATAAATGTTTCTGCAACATCCCAGTTATTTTACCACAAGAAAAATGGAATTTCAACATAAAAATTTATCTGTTGCTGAGCTACGCACTGTCATATTATCCTATATGCGCAGGAATCGAATATATACGTTTCCGCTCCGCACAATTTCTCTGCGAGCTCTGCCAGCCTTTTGCATACCGGTGCCTCTGAGTGATAGTGGCCGGCTTCTATAACGCACAGCCCCTCTTCGGAAATGTCCTGTGCTGCGTTGTATCCCGCGTCGCCGGTTATGTATGCGTCACATCCCGCCGCTGCCGCAGCCTGAAGGAAATCTTTGCCGTCTCCGCCGCACAAACCCACTGTACTGATGCGCTTACCGGTATCTCCGGTGAAACGCACGGCTCCGCTCCCCAGGCTGTCTCTGACCCTTTCCGCAAGTTCTTTTCCCGTGACCGGTTCCGTAAGGGCGATCCTGCCCAGTCCGGGAGCTTCTTCATCGCCGAATTTTCCGATGACTTTCAGTCCGAGAGCCTCAGCCAGGCAGTCGTTGACTCCCCCGTCTCCGGCGTCGAGCCTGGTGTGGAGTGATATCACGGACAATCCGTTCCGGAGTGACTTGATTATCCTGTGTCCGCCCAGATTCTCATCAGTAACGGATTTCGTTCCCCTGAACAGCATCGGATGATGAGTCAGAAGCAGATCCGCCCCGGTCTCCGCCGCATGACAGACCGCCTCAAAAGATGCGTCAAGAGACACCGCTACCCTCTTCACTTCGGCACTGAGGTCTCCGCATACCATTATCCCGTCGTTATCCCACGGACAGGAAAGTTCGCGGGGATAAAGCTTCGTCAGTTCATTGTGAAATTCCAGTACGTTCATCAATCAAATCCTCGATTTCTCGTATATTCTCTCTCAGTTCGGCAGCGGATCCCCCGCCCTTTTCCATGCCGCGGGCCTGCTTCAAAAGTCTGTTCCTGACAGCAGCGGCATATCTTGCGAACAGCGCTTCCTTTTTTTCGATATTCCGCTTCCCCAGCATTTTTTCGGCAAAAGAAGCATCATACGGGTCTCCTGTATACCGCACCAGCATGCATGAGTAGATTTTTCCGCCCGACTCAGACAGTGTTTCTTCCTCTATGTCAAATCCGCTGGAATACAGATACTTTCTCAGCTCGCAGGCTCTTGTCATGGGCTGAAGGATCAGTCTGACATCTTTTTTTATGGCATATCCCGATGCTGCGATGATCGACGCTATGGTCTCTCCTCCCATGCCGCAGATGACGATGTCGTCGACCGCATACTCTCCCGTGCCGAGGAACTCCAGCCCGTCTGACAGTTCAAATTTCATCCGGTCTTCCGCTCCGTATTTTCTCGCGTTCCTTCTGGCCCTGTCAAGCGGACCTTCCCGAATGTCGGTTGCAACGGCAAAAGGAATATGCCCGGC
>CACZSC010000169.1 GCA_902783755.1 uncultured Ruminococcus sp.
ACGTTCGGTGTAGGAGGCAGTCATGGCAAAATTAGATGATATACAGAGAAGGCTGCTCCTCGAGGTCGCAGACCTCCACGAGATACCGGAAGGCGCATACAACATCCGCTCAAACAGTGAATCCGCTGGACGCCGTTCCACGGAAAATATCGAAATAGTCTCGAAAACCGACGTTTCCGGTCTGGAAATAAGGATCAAACCGGGCACGAAGCACGAAAGCGTGCATATCCCGGTGGTAATGACCAAATCGGGTCTCAAAGAAGTCGTATACAACGATTTCTTCATAGGTGAGGATGCCGATGTGCTCATCGTGGCAGGCTGCGGCATCGACAACTGCGGCAACCAGGATTCCGAACATGACGGAATTCACAGGTTCTATGTCGGAAAGAATTCTCACGTCCGGTATGTTGAGAAGCACTACGGTTCCGGAGAAGGAAAAGGCAAGAGGATCCTGAACCCTGGAACTGAAGTGTACATGGAAGAAAACAGTTCCATGGAGATGGAGATGGTCCAGATAAAGGGCGTTGACGATACAGTGCGCACGACGACCGCCGAACTGGCCGACAGCGCAAAACTCGTCGTACGTGAACGTCTCATGACTCACGGGGACCAGAGAGCTGTCAGCACATACGCCGTTACCCTCAACGGGAAGGGTTCAAGCGCCGATGTGGTCTCAAGATCGGTCGCAAAAGACAATTCTTTCCAAAAATTTGATGCAAAAATACTCGGAAATGCAGAATGCTATGGACATACCGAGTGTGATTCGATTATAATGGATAAGGGACGTATCCTCGCTGTGCCCGGACTCGAGGCGAACTGCGTTGACGCATCCCTGGTTCACGAGGCTGCCATCGGCAAGATCGCCGGCGAGCAGATCACAAAACTGATGACTCTGGGGCTGACGGAACAGGAAGCCGAGGAACAGATCATCAACGGATTCTTGCGTTGACATGAGCTGACAGGGTTAGCCCATTCAATATAAAACAATATTTCTTTTCAGGAGGACACTTAAATGGCAGATCTGAACATCAAAGACCGCACTCAAGAGTTCGATCCCCAGGACATCCAGGACAACAAGACCATGGGCATTCTCGCTTACATCTCATGGCTCGTTCTGGTACCGATTTTTGCAGCTAAGGAATCCAAATTCGCCCGCTTCCATGCTAACCAGGGTCTGATCCTTGCAATAGTTGAAGCTGCTTGCTGGATCTCTCTCGCCATTCTCGGCGCACTGACATGGATCCCTGTTGTCAAGATATTTGCATATATCCTCATGGTAGCTCTGTATCTGGTTCTGGCACTGTGCGTTGTATTCACAGTACTCGGCATCGTAAGCGCATCCAAGGGACAGGCAAAGGAATTCCCGCTCATCGGCTCTATCAAGATTCTGAAATAATCGAGAAAAATACAAGCATTGCTGAGGCATCCCGCAGGTTCGGGATGCCTCAAGGCTTTTGTCCCCGGTCCGGGGACATTTTTCTTTCTCCATTCCGGGAAAATCACACAACTGTACCGAAAATGTCACACCTCCTGTGATATAATGAATACGAAATCCTGAAAGCGAGGTTAGATATGAGATTTATCCACCTGTCCGACCTTCATTTAGGCAAACGTCTTCATGACGTTTCCCTTCTAGAAGATCAGAAGGACATCCTTCTGAAGATCCTTAATATCATTGATGAAGAATCTCCTGACGCCGTCATCATAGCGGGAGACGTATATGACAAATCAGTTCCCTCGGGTGAAGCAGTAGAGCTGTTCGATGATTTTCTCGTAAAGCTGGCATCAAGGCACCTCAAGATCTTCATAATAAGCGGGAATCACGATTCTCCCGAAAGGCTGGCTTTCGGCAACAGGATCATGGATGCGAGCGGCATTTATCTCTCTCCGGTTTTCAAGGGTGCTCCGAAACCGGTGCAGCTGACTGACGAATGGGGGAGGATCAACATCTACCTGCTGCCGTTCATAAAGCCTGCCAATGTTCGCACGGTCTATGAGGATGAAAGGATCGAGTCTTATACAGACGCGGTCAAGTGTGTCATCGGGAAGATGGACATCAATGAAAAGGAACGGAACGTCCTTATAACCCACCAGTTCATCACGGACTCCGAACAGTCAGGTTCGGAGGAAATGTCAGTCGGTGGCGCGGACAATGTGGACAGTTCCGTATTTGACGGATTCGACTATGTCGCTCTCGGCCACATCCACCGGCCCCAGAATGTGGACTCCGGTAACAGAAGGACACACATCCGCTACTGCGGGACGCCGCTTAAGTATTCATTTTCGGAAGCCGGACAGGACAAATCCGTCACCGTAGTCGATATAAGGGACAGAGGGGAGCTTGAAATACGGACCGTTCCGCTGATCCCGAAACGCGATCTTGTGGAGCTGCGCGGTACCTACGAAGAGCTGACGAACAAGAGCTTCTATAAGGACACTTCCCTGCAGGATGATTATGTCCATGTGATACTCACGGACGAGGATGATGTCCCCCACGCCATGGACAAGCTCAGGACCGTATATCACAACATACTGAAACTGAGCTATGACAACCAGCGTACACGCCATGAGGCAAGTTTTGACGCTCTGGAAAATGTCGAGGAACTGCTGCCTAGAGACATCTTCCGCACATTCTACGAAGAAACGAACGGTTTTCAGATGTCAGAGGAACAGAAAAGATACATGGAAGCGCTAATAGAAAAGGAATGGGGGGACAAAAGATGAGGCCGGTAAAACTTACGATGTCCGCATTCGGCCCCTACCCGGGCAAGGTCGTCCTGGAAATGGACAGGCTCGGC
>CACZSC010000170.1 GCA_902783755.1 uncultured Ruminococcus sp.
AAGAAGACCCCGCTGCTCCGCTCCATGCAGGCCCTCAACAGGCAGGCGCTCAGAGTGCTGAGGCTCTTCGGCAACGACCACGTGAAGAGAGTGGTGTCGTCGGTGGGTCCCGAGCAGGAATACTTCCTTATTACCAAGGAAATGTACGACCAGAGACCTGACCTGAGATTCTGCGGAAGGACCCTGTTCGGCGCGAAGCCGCCGAAGGGACAGGAGATGGACGACCACTATTTCGGAGCCATCAAGCCGAGAGTGGCGGCCTTCATGGAGGAGCTCAACGAGGAACTGTGGAAGCTGGGGATCATGGCGAAGACGGAGCACAACGAGGTGGCGCCGGCCCAGCACGAGCTGGCTCCCATCTACTCCACCACCAACGTGGCCACGGACCACAACCAGCTGACCATGGAGATGATGCAGAAGGTGGCGTCGAAGCACGGCCTGGTATGCCTGCTGCATGAGAAGCCCTTCGCAGGGGTGAACGGCTCCGGCAAGCACAACAACTGGTCGATCGCAACGGACGAGGGGCAGAACCTGCTGTCTCCCGGCGACACTCCCTACGAGAACGCGCAGTTTTTGCTGTTCCTGTGCGCCGTGATCAAAGCCGTCGACGACTACCAGGATCTTCTGAGGATCTCAGTCGCCACGGCGGGCAACGACCACAGGCTCGGAGCCAACGAGGCCCCGCCGGCCGTCATATCCATGTTCCTGGGGGACGAGCTGAACGGGATCCTCGAGGCAATCGAGAACGACACGCCATACAGCGGCGTGGAGAAGACCCAGATGAAGCTGGGGGTGGACGTGCTCCCGAGATTCAACCGGGACACCACGGACAGGAACCGCACCTCCCCCTTCGCCTTCACGGGCAACAAGTTCGAGTTCCGCATGCTGGGCTCGTCCAACAGCATTGCCTGCGCGAACATCATGCTGAACTCCGCGGTGGCAGAGAGCCTCAGGATATACGCCGACCGGCTGGAAGGCGCGGAGGACTTCGAGACCGCGCTGCATGACATGATAAAGAAGACCATACACGACCACAGAAGGATCATATTCAACGGCAACGGCTACGACGACAACTGGATCAGGGAAGCCACGGAGGAGAGGGGACTGCTGAACTACCGCACCACCGCGGACTGCATGCCCCATCTGCTTGACAAGAAGAACGTGGACATGCTCACGTCCCACAAGGTGTTCAGCGTGGAGGAACTGAAGTCCAGATGCGACATCATGCTGGAGAACTACTGCAAGTCCGTGACCATCGAGGCAAATACCATGGCAGACATGGCGAAGACCCTCATCGCCCCGGCAGTCGAGAAGTTCACGGCGGACGTAGCGAAGAACGCGGCATCGAAGAAGGCTCTGGATCCGTCGCTGGCCTGCGCATACGAGACGGGTCTGGTGAAGAAGCTGTCGGAGCTCAGCGACAGGATCGCCGTCAAGGTGGACGAGCTCCAGGACGCCGAGATCTCCCTGAGGGACGCCGGCGACATCATAGAAGAATCGGAAATGATAAGAGACAGGGTGCTACCGAAGATGTGCGAGCTGAGGGTGGCCTGCGACGAGGCCGAGACCATAACGGCCAAGTCCTACTGGCCGTTCCCCACATATTCGGATATCCTGTTCAGCGTAAGATAAGACATATACAGAAAGGCGGCTCAAGATGCTGACCGATGAGATAACGAAACTCATAGAGAGCGCGGCTTCGAAGGAAGTGTTCGGCGTATGGTTCCTGATAGGAGCGGCACTGGTATTCTTCATGCAGGCGGGATTCGCCATGGTGGAGACAGGTTTCACCCGGGCAAAGAACGCCGGCAACATCATAATGAAGAACCTGATGGATTTCTGCATAGGCACGGTGGTTTTCGTGCTGCTGGGCTTCTCCCTCATGATGGCCGAGGACTATGTGCTGGGCTTCATCGGGGTCCCCAATCTGAAGATCCTCACCGATTTCGGAGGATTCCTGAGGGACGGGAACGCTCCGTCGTTCGTTTTCAACCTTGTGTTCTGCGCCACGGCCGCCACAATTGTCTCGGGAGCCATGGCCGAACGCACCAGGTTCGTGTCATACTGCATCTATTCCGGAGTCATATCCCTGTTCGTATATCCGATCGAGGCGGGATGGGTCTGGAACCAGAACGGATGGCTCGTCAACCTGGGATTCCACGATTTCGCCGGATCCGCCGCCATCCATTCGGTGGGCGGCATCACGGCCCTCATCGGGGCCATAATGGTGGGGCCGAGACTGGGAAAATACATAAAGGGCAGGGAAGGCAGAGTGTCAAAGGTCAACGCCATTCCCGGACATTCCATAACCCTGGGGGCCCTCGGATGCTTCATCCTGTGGTTCGGATGGTACGGGTTCAACGGGGCTGCGGCCTGGGACGGCAGTTCCCTGGCGTCCATCTTCGTGACCACCACCATAGCCCCCGCGGTGGCAACCTGCGTGACCATGCTGTTCACCTGGATCAAGAACGGTAAGCCTGACGTGTCCATGTGCCTCAACGCCTCACTGGCGGGGCTCGTGGGCATAACGGCGGGATGCGACGCCATGGACGCGCTGGGATCGGCGGTGGTCGGCATCGTCTCCGGGTTCCTCGTGGTATTCGTGGTGGAGTTCCTTGACATCAGGCTTCACATAGACGATCCCGTGGGAGCCGTGGGAGTGCATCTCGCCAACGGAGTGTGGGGCACGGTGGCCGTGGGGCTGCTGGCAAACCCCGACGCCCCCGCAGGGCTTTCGGGACTGTTCTATACGGGAAGCTTCAGGCTTCTCGGGGTGCAGGTCCTGGGGATCCTGGCGATACTTTCATGGACCGGGATCATGATGACCCTCACTTTCCTCATACTGAAAAAGACGGTGGGCCTGCGGGTCTCCCGGGAAGAGGAGATCAAGGGGCTCGACAGGACGGAGCACGGGCTTCCCAGCGCCTACGCGGACTTCGCGCCTGCTGTGGAGAGCCTGGATTACGGATACGAGGGAGCGGTGGCCGTCTCCGGCGAGACGCCGGTGGCTGAAGCCGTCCCGGTGAAGAAAGTGCAGGCCGTAGAGGACGGCACGCCGAAATTCACCAAGGTCGAGATCATCTGCAAGGAGCCCAGGTTCGAGGCTCTGAAGAACGCCATGATGGAGATCGGGATCACCGGCATGACCGTGTCCCACGTGCTGGGCTGCGGCGCCCAGAAGGGACAGCCGGAGTACTACCGCGGAGTTCCCGTGGAAGCCAACCTGCTGCCCAAGATACAGGTCGACATAGTGGTGAGCAAGGTCCCCGTGAGGCATGTGATAGAGACTGCGAAGAAAGTGCTCTACACAGGTCATATCGGGGACGGCAAGATATTCGTATACGATGTTGAAAACGTAGTAAAGGTCCGCACCGGCGAGGAGGGATACGACGCCCTCCAGGATGTGGAATAAGGTAGATCAGTATGTGTTCCATCATATCTTACTGCGGATCCGTCGAAGACGAGGAAGCGTTCCTCGGCGGATTCGGCAGGACCAAGTCCAGGGGCCCTGACGACACCAGGGTCATAACGATCCTGGGAGACGGGGACGCCGCCGGCGTCATGGGGTTCCACAGGCTTTCCATAATGGGCCTGACCCCTTCGGGGATGCAGCCCTTCGAGCTTGACGGCAGCTATGCCGTGTGCAACGGCGAACTCTACGGGTTCGAGAGGGAAAAGGAGAGGCTCAGAACGAAGGGATACACCTTCAGGAGCGGCAGCGACTGCGAGATCATCCTGCCGATGTTCCGGGAATACGGAACGGATATGTTCAGGATGCTTGACGCGGAGTTCGCACTTGTGATATATGATAAGGAGAGCGGAAGCTTCATAGCGGCGAGAGACCCTATAGGGATCCGCCCCCTGTATTACGGATACGACCGGGAAGGCACGCCGGTGTTCGCCAGTGAGGCGAAGAACCTGGTGGGAATCGCCGGAAGGATAATGCCTTTCCCGCCGGGCCACTACTGGAAGGACGGGCAGTTCACCTGCTACCGGGACATGACTGACGTGAAGTCCGTCTGCCGGGACGATCTTGAGACCGCCTGCGGAAAGATCCGGGAGAAGCTGATCTCCGGCGTCGAGAAGCGTCTGGTCTCCGACTCCAAGGTGGGATTCCTTCTTTCGGGAGGCCTGGACTCGTCCCTGGTATGCGCCATTGCGGCAGCGTACGAGCGGAGAAAGGGCGGAGAGCCCATAAAGACCTTCGCCATAGGCATGAGCGAAGACGCCATAGACCTGAAATACGCGAGGGAGGCGGCCGAATACATCGGATCCGACCATACGGAGGTCTTCATGACCCCGGAGCAGGTCATATCGGCTCTTCCCGAGGTCATACACCTGCTGGGGACCTGGGACATCACGACGATCCGCGCCAGCATGGGCATGTATCTGGTCTGCAAAGCGGTCCATGAGATGACCGACATAAGGGTGCTGCTCACGGGGGAGATCTCCGACGAGCTCTTCGGTTACAAGTACACTGATTTCGCTCCGGACGCGGAGGCTTTCCAGAGGGAGGCCGAGAAACGGATCCGGGAGCTTCACATGTACGATGTGCTGAGGGCGGACAGATGCATATCCGTAAACTCCCTTGAGGCCAGGGTGCCTTTCGGGGACCTGGATTTCGTGGAATATGTCATGAGCCTGGATCCGGAGATGAAGCTGAACAGGTACAGCAAGGGAAAGTACCTGCTGCGGCACGCCTTCGAGGGACTCGGATATCTTCCGGACAGCATACTCTGGCGTGAGAAGGCGGCATTCTCGGACGCGGTGGGCCACTCCATGGTGGACTATCTGAAGGAATATGCCGAGACCAGGTACACCGAGGAGGAGTTCCGTGAGGGATGCCTGAGGTACAGCCACGGCAGGCCTTTCACGAAGGAGTCCCTCCTGTACAGGGACATCTTCGAGGAATACTATCCGGGACAGGCCGAAATGATAGCGGATTTCTGGATGCCCAACAGGTCCTGGAAGGGGTGCGATGTCAGCGATCCCTCGGCGAGAGTCCTCTCTAACTACGGCGACAGCGGCAAATAGCCGCAAATATGATATATACGGAGATACTCATTGATGGAAAAGATCCTGGTTCTTGATTTCGGAGGCCAGTACGACCTCCTCATCGCCCGCAGGGTGCGGGAGCACGGCGTGTATGCAGAGATATTCCCATACAACAGGATAACTGTTGAGGAGATAAGGGAAGGGGGATACCGCGGGATCATATTCACCGGGGGCCCCAACAGCGTATATGACGAAAGCTCGCCCCATTATGACAGAAAGATCCTTGAGCTGGGGATACCGGTGCTCGGCATATGCTACGGGCACCAGCTCATAGCCTGGATGGCGGGCGGGGAGATAAAATCAGCCGGGAACATAAGCGAATACGGAAAGACGGAAGTCACCGCAAAGTCCTGTGAGCTGTTCTGCGGGATACCCGAGAAGAGCATCTGCTGGATGAGCCACACGGACTATGTCAGCGGGCTGCCCGACGGGTTCGAGGTCACCGCTGTGACGGAGAACTGCCCCTGTGCCGCCATGGCGGACAGGAAGAGGCGGATATACGGGGTCCAGTTCCATCCGGAAGTGACCCATACGGAATACGGCGGCACCGTCCTTTCGAACTTCCTGTTCCGGGTATGCGGATGCACCGGGGACTGGAAGATGGACGACTTCATCGAGAAGACTGTCGAAAAATACAGGCGGGAGCTCCAGGGGAAAAAGGTGCTGTGCGCTCTTTCGGGGGGCGTCGATTCCTCTGTGGCAGCGGTGCTGATGCACCGGGCCGTGGGTGAGAACCTGACCTGCGTCTTCGTGGACCACGGGCTGCTGAGAAAGCACGAGGGAGCCCAGGTGGTAAGGGTGTTCCGCGACAGGTTCAGCATGAAGCTGGTGCGGGTCAACGCAGAGGACCGGTTCCTCGGAAAGCTGGCGGGGGTCACGGATCCCGAAAAGAAGAGGAAGATAATAGGGGAGGAGTTCATCCGGGTATTCGAGGACGAGTCCCGGGAGCTCGGGAAGATGGACTATCTGGTGCAGGGCACCATATATCCGGACGTGATAGAAAGCGGAAAAGGGGACGCCTCCACCATAAAGAGCCATCACAACGTGGGAGGTCTTCCCTCGGTGATGGATTTCGAAGGGATAGTGGAGCCCCTGCGGGATCTGTTCAAGGACGAGGTCAGGCAGGTGGGGCTCAAACTGGGCATACCCGAGTATCTCGTGAGACGGCAGCCGTTCCCGGGTCCCGGACTCGGAGTCCGGATCATAGGGGAGATAACGAAGGAAAAGGCCGATACGCTCCGGGAGGCAGATGCCATATTCAGGGAGGAGCTCGAGAAGGCGGGCGTCGCGTCGAGCCAGTATTTCGCGGTGCTCACGGATACGAGGAGCGTGGGCGTCATGGGAGACGCCAGAACATACGGCTACACGGTGGCCCTGAGGGCAGTGACCACGGACGACTTCATGACCGCCGACTGGACCAGGATCCCATATGAGGTGCTGGAACGGGCGTCCGGAAGGATAACCAACGAAGTTAGGACCATAAACAGAGTGGTATACGATATAACGTCAAAACCGCCGGCAACGGTGGAATGGGAGTAGGGAGGCTCACATGACAAAGTACATTTTCGTGACGGGCGGAGTCGTTTCAGGCCTTGGCAAGGGCATCACGGCCGCTTCTCTCGGCAGACTGCTGAAGGCCAGGGGCCTTAAGGTGGCGGCCCAGAAGCTGGATCCCTACATCAACGTGGACCCCGGCACCATGAGCCCCTACCAGCACGGCGAGGTCTACGTCACCGAGGACGGTGCC
>CACZSC010000171.1 GCA_902783755.1 uncultured Ruminococcus sp.
CTGAGGGTAGTCAACCCGGACCTGAAGAACCGTATCTTACGATTCCCAAGCCCCCGCCTCTACAGGCGGCGGGTAGTTGACTTGCCGATCCCGCCTTTTCTGTAAACGTATGCCATTACGCCCGCAGCGGCAGCCAGGAGCACAAGAAGAAGGATGACAGGCAGTCCCGAACCCGTGTCTGAGGCCGGGGCGCGGGAGGTCTCCGCAGGTGTGTTCTTTTCCTGTTCACGCTGCTGCTCCTCCAGCTTTCTGCTTTCTTCCTCGAGTCTTCTGCTTTCCTCAGCCTGCCGTTCCTCTTCCAGCTTCCGGTTTTCCTCCTCGAGCCTTCTGCTTTCCTCGGCCTGCCGTTCTTCCTCCAGACGCTTTTCTTCTTCTCTTTCCTCATAGGTCCTGACATTTTCGAAGAAATCGTTCTTCAGTACGTCCTCGCCCACTTCCGATCTGAAAAGTCCATACTGTCTCGGAGTGTATGAGGTGATCTGGTCAGATGAGGTTATCTGGTATCCTTCACCGTATATCCAGCCGTAGAACCAGGTCCAGTGCTGGGAAACGTGGTGCCGGAAACCGTTCTGCGTCACCTGGAAAGCCGTGAGACCGCCGAACTTTTCCAGCGGGGAATCGATGTCCAGGTAGATTACGTTTTCAGGATAGAGGTGTATGTATGTCTTTTCGACGGTCCAGGTGCCGTAACGTTCCGCGCTTTCCGGGAAAGCTGAGGGATCCTTTGCGTAGTCCAGGGAATCCCTCAGGGCGGCGGCACAGACCAGATGGGTCCCGTGACCGTATTCTCCGTTGAAATCGTGGGTCATGACCACGAGTGGCCTGAATCTTCTCAGGCATTCCGTCACAAAACTGCAGAAATCTTCATATGTGTATCCGTACGCCGAATATGCGGCGATGGCGCCGTCATAGGATTCGGAATAGAGGTCGGGGAATTCAGAGATCAGAGGGTAGTTTCTGACCCCCACTTCCCAGAGACCGTCCAGCTGCTCGTGCTGCCTCATGTGGGTATCGAAATGGTTGACGAGATATACCACCTGGACCCGCAGGCCTCTTTCCCCCGCATAAAGCGGAAGTACTCCCGCGAAGAAGAGCTGCTCATCGTCGGAGTGGGAAGAGAGCATCATAAGGTCGCAGCCGTCAAGCATGGGCTCCCACCTCTGCACCCAGTCCGGCAGGTCGCCGGGGCCGAACCCGTAGATTTCGGAAATGAGGGTGCCCTGGGGAAGGCTTACAGTGACTTCCGAGGGCATGCGGCCGAAGGCTTCCTCCAGATCAGCATACTCGTGTATGAAACCGTTCACGCCGAACTCCCGGGATTCCCCTGATGAAGTGTCGGTGACTGTCCAGCGTTCCGGCGGGTAGTCGAAGATCATGTAGAGCCCGGAGATGCCGTCCTCTCTCGTCACCGTGACGGTCGCCCCCTGGGACAGCGTATAGGTGTTGTCATTCCCGTCGGTTATGTAATACGCGTTTTCCAGGCCGTAGGCCCAGATCCCGGTCTGCGTGTAGTCCGCCTCATCAGCCATGGCCGGCAGCGCCAGCGCCGTAAGCAGCGCCAGAACGGCTGCGGCGGTCGTGAAGAGGGCTGTTTTGAATCCGGTGTTTTTCCTTATATGCATGTCAGTCTCTCTCAAATCTGTTTTGTGAAATATGCCTCGGCATTGTTGTAGCAGATGTCTTCCACTATCCTGCCCACGAACCCGATGTCGCTGGGGTACTCTCCGTTCTCTATCAGTCCGCCCAGCATGTCGCACAGGATCCTGCGGAAGTATTCATGCCTCGTGTAGGACAGGAAGCTCCTTGAGTCCGTGAGCATACCCACGAACCTGCTGAGAAGTGAGACCTGCGACAGGGCCGTCAGCTGCCGCTGCATACCGTCCTTCTGGTCATTGAACCACCAGGCTGAGCCGAACTGGAGCTTGCTCTGAACTCCGCTCTTCTGGAAACAGTTGATGAGAGCCGCCAGCACTTCGTTGTCTCTGGGATTGAGACAGTAAAGGATGGTCTTCGGCAGCTCGTCGGTGCTGTCGAGACGGTTGATGAGGGAGGAGAGCTTCTTCGCGAAGGGCTGGTCCTCGATGGAGTCGAAACCGGTGTCCGGCCCCAGAAGCTCCATGTATCTCGATGAGTTGTTCCTCATGGCTCCTATGTGATACTGCTGCACCCAGCCGAGGCGGCTGTACTGCCTGCCGAGGAACACCAGTATGTAGCCTTTGTATATCCCGATCTCCGTTTCGGTGAGTTTTTCGCCTCCGAGGGCTTTTCTGAAGACCCGGTCGGCGGCTTCCTCGTCCGCTTCCTCATAGTAAACGACGTCAAGCGCATGGTCCGAGCAGACGCAGCCCATGGAGTCGAAGAATTCTATCCTTTTCCTCAGTGCTTCGCAGAGGCACCTGATGCATCCTATCTTCATGCCCGCCGTCTCCTCCAGCTTTCCGATGTAGGAGGGGAAGGAGGGAAGTTCGCAGTTTACGGCCTTGTCCGGCCTGAAGGCGGGCCTTACGGTGACACCGAAGCTTCTGTCTTCCATGAGCATCCTGTGCCATTCAAGACTGTCCGCCGGGTCGTCCGTGGTGAACAGCTTTCTCACGTTGCTCATTTCTATCATCTTTCTGGCGCTCAGATCCTCAAGGGCGGCGTTGCAGCGGTCGTAGATGCTGCGGGCCGTTTCCGGGGACAGCGTGTCCGTGATGCCGAAGAACCTCCGGAGCTCCAGATGTGTCCAGTGATATATGGGATTTCCGATGGCGTAGGGTATGACTTCTGCGAATTTCAGGAATTTCTCCCAGTCGTCCCTGTCTCCCGTGATATAGCTTTCGTCCACGCCCCACTGGCGCAGCAGACGCCACTTGTAGTGATCCCCGCCGAGCCAGGCTTCGGTTATGGACCGGAATTTCCTGTCTTCATATATCTCTCTGATGTTCAGGTGACAGTGGAAATCGAAGATGGGCATCTTCTCGGCATAACCGTGGTACAGTTCCCGCGCGGTATCGGTACGAAGGATAAAATCGTCATCAAGAAATGGTCTCATTTGAGGTCCTCTCCGGCGGCGGGAAACCCCGTCTCCAATGCACAAAATATTCCAAATACCATATTACCACAAAGCGGCGTTTTTTGCAATCATATATGTTATATTATTGAAGGAAATCGATGCTGCGAATGTGTGATTTTTTCATCTTCGCGGCAATTGACAAACCCGTTTTTTTATGCTAAAATCGGTAATTGTTGAGGAATGCCATCGAGGTATCAGTGTTTTCGGAGAGTGGATATGCCTAGATTTTTCATCGAGTCCGGAAATATCCGTTCTGACGGGAACGGCGTCCGTTATGCGGCACTGGAGGGCGAAGACGCCCACCATGCGGGCCGCGTGCTCCGGCTGAAGCCGGGAGAGGCGGTGACCCTCTGCGACGAAAACAGCTGGGAATACGATTCGGTGGTAGAGTCCGTGGGGGATGAAGTCATCCTGAAGATCACAGACAGCAGGGCAGGAGAAAGGGAACCGCCGTACAGAGCGGCCGTTTACCAGGCTCTCGCAAAGGGTGACCGGTTCGATACCGTGATACAGAAAGCCGTGGAGACGGGAGCGGCCGAGATCGTGCCCGTCGTGTCGGCGAGGTGTACCGTAAAGCTCGAAGCCCGGGACATCCCGAAGAAAGTTGCCAGATGGCAGAGGATAGCCTACGAGGCCGCAAAGCAGTGCGGCAGGGGAACGGTGCCTCAGGTCAGGCAGCCTCTTCCTTTCGCAGATGCCGTGCGGGAGGCCTCTCTGGCCTCTGCAGCTCTGTTCTGCTACGAAGGCGACGGAACGGTGCCGATACCCGAGATACTCGGGCAGGCAGGGAGACCTGAGACCGTATCCGTGTTCATCGGACCCGAAGGCGGGTTCGATGACCGCGAGGCAGAATTCGCAAGATCTTCGGGTATGAAGATGTGCGGACTCGGGAAACGGATACTGAGGACGGAGACCGCCGCGCTGTTTGCCCTCACATGCATATCATATCAGTTCGAATTACAAGCCAACAAATAGAAATATCGCTGTCCGGAAAGGGGAACGGCCGCAAGGCCGGGGTTTGATTCCAATGTCTACAACCACACAGGAAAAAACCGCAAACAAGCCGAAAATAATGACGCTGAAAAAGTCAGAGGCGAAAAAGCTGGTGCTGCTGAGAGTGCTGATCATAATAATCGTGGACATAGTCGTCTGCGTGTGCTTCAACCATCTCATCCACAGTCCCGCCGAAGTGGAATACACCTTCTATACTCAGGTGAGGCCGGTGTTGTTCTGGCTCTTCATCGCGCTGACCGTGGCGGCTGTGGTCTATCTCATAATCACCCTCGTGAAGAAGATCGACACTTCGGCCCATGTGCTGACGCCGGCCATGATATGCGCCATCTCCGTATATCTTGCCATCCTGACCAACTCCTTCTTCTATACCCGTTTCAGACAGTCCCCGTACCTCTTCTACACCCTTACGATCATAGCCAGCGTGCTGTTCGTAGTGTACTACGTTTACACGGTGCTGCTGTACAAGAAATAAGGAAAAACGGATTATTATTCCCGGGTTCGCAACTGGCCCGGGATTCTTTTTTTCACCCGGAAAAACGCAGCTACAAACGTAATTTGGACGAAAATGTCAGAAATGAAGATGAAAAACTGATGAAAATGACGAAAAAAGTAGCATTTTATATAAAAAGTTCACCCGTTTCCTATTGAAAAATGACAAAAACTATTGTAAAATATGGCACAGATTTATTTTCACATCAATATTTGGAATGGAAGGTACATTTATGTCGAACCGTCTTTTTCAGGGAATAATCCATCAGATGAAGGACGCCGTCGACCGCGTTATAGGCGTGGTGGACGACAAGGGCGTCATTATCGCATGCAGTGAGCTGGTAAAAATCGGCGAGATGAGACAGGGCATCCGCGACGAGCTGGCTTACGTTTCCGAGATCCTCGTGACGGGCGGATACACATACAGGCCTCTCGGGACCGCCTCCAAGTGGGAGTATGCCGTTTTCGTTGAAGGGGAGGACAAGTATGCAGAGAAGACTACCGCTATCCTTGCGGTTTCCCTTCTCAACATCAAGAACCTCTACGACGAGAAGTACGACAAGAACTCCTTCATAAAGAACATCATACTGGACAACATCCTGCCGAGCGACATATACATCAAGTCGAAGGAGCTCCGCTTCAACGCGGAGGAGAGCAGGGTGGTCTTCATAATCAAGTTCCACTCGAAGACTGACGTACTGTCCTACGATATGGTGCAGAGCATATTCCCGGACAAGAACAGGGACTATGTGATCTCCACCGGAGAACAGGACATCGTCCTCGTGAAGGAAGTTAAGCCCAGGACCGACATACGCGAGATCGAGAAGATCGCGAAGAGCATCTCCGACACCATCAATTCGGAGTACTATGTGAACGTGTCCATCGGCATAGGCACCGTGGTTGACAACATCAAGGATCTTGCCAAGTCCTACAAGGAAGCCCAGGTGGCGTTCGAGGTGGGAAAGGTGTTCGATACTGAGAAGAACATAGTGAGCTATGAGAACCTTGGCATAGGCCGTCTCATTTACCAGCTTCCCACGACTCTCTGCGAGATGTTCCTGCAGGAAGTGTTCAAGAACGGATCCCTGGATTCCCTTGACAAGGAGACTCTGCTCACCATCCAGTGCTTCTTCGAGAACAACCTCAACGTGTCCGAGACTTCCAGAAAACTGTTCGTGCACAGGAATACCCTTGTGTACAGGCTGGAAAAGATCCGCAAGCTCACGGGTCTCGACCTGCGCGAGTTCGACCATGCCATCACGTTCAAAGTGGCTCTCATGGTCAAGAAGTATCTCACCACCAGACCGGTGAACTATTAATATCGTACAAAACAACAGGGACTGTTCCGTACGGGACAGGTCCCTGCTCCGTTTATATGCCCATGCTGACCGGCGGGGATGACGTTCCCGCCTCCGCCCTTTTTTCCGCATAACGAAAGGAAAAACACCCATGATTGACTTCAAAAACGTTAAAAAAGCATATCCCAACGGGACCATGGCCCTGAAGGGGATAGACCTTCACGTCGATGACGGCGAGTTCGTTTTCATCTGCGGGCATTCAGGCGCCGGCAAGTCGACGATAATAAAGCTCCTTCTGAGGGAGGAAAGGATAAGTTCCGGAGAGCTCATAGTCAACGAGTATGACCTGTCAAAGCTTTCGAACTACAAGGTCCCCCAGTACAGGAGAAAGCTGGGAGTCGTGTTCCAGGACTTCAGACTGTTCCCGAAGAAAACGGTATATGAGAACGTGGCATTCGCGATGGAAGTCATAGGCACGCCGAGGAGGGACATAAACAAAAGAGTCCCCAGCATACTGAGGACCGTTAACCTGGCGGGAAAGGAAGACTCCCTGCCCAATGAGATCTCCGGAGGCGAGCAGCAGAGAGTGGCGCTGGCCAGGGCCCTGGCCAACAACCCGAGCATAATCATCGCCGACGAGCCTACCGGCAACATCGACCCGAAGATGTCCCTTGAGATCATGCAGCTCCTTCTGAAGATCAACAAGCTCGGGAAGACCGTGATCGTGGTGACCCACGAGAAAGGCCTTGTGGACTACTACCAGCAGAGGGTGGTGAGCCTGCAGAACGGAAGGATCGTGGACGACAAAGTGGGAGGTATGTACAATGAAAAGGTATAACGTCTTCTACTTTATCGGACAGGCCTTCACCAATCTCTGGCGCAACGGTCTGATGACATTCGTGTCCATAGCGGTCCTGATGAGCCTCCTGGTGGTCATAGGCGGCTTTTCGCTCCTTGTGGTCAACATCAATATAAACATGAAGAAGTTCGGCACCATGAATGAGATCGTGGTGTTCGTCGACAGGGAAGCGTCAGAAGAGAAGATCGAGGAGATCGAGAACACCATAAAGGCTCTCGACAACATAGAGAAGGACGAGAACGGGACGGTCACCGGAGTGGTGAGAGTCACAAAGGCCGAAGGGCTGCAGCAGCTGAAGCAGGAGAACCCCGGCGTATATGATGACATAACAGATGAGAACAACCCGCTGCCGGACAAGTTCATCATAACATATTCGGAGACTGCCAAGGTCCCGGAGCTGGACTACCAGCTGAGGCAGATAGAGGGACTGATCAAGGTCAACAACAGGCTGGACCTGGCGACCGGTATAGAGAACCTGAAAAACGGGATCATGCTCATATTCGTGTGGTTCCTGATCATACTGTTCGTGGTCAGCCTGTTCATAATCGTCAATACGATAAAGCTGTCCGTGTTCGCACGGAAGGACGAGATCAGCATAATGAGGTACGTGGGGGCGACGAGGACGTTCATATCGCTGCCGTTCATTTTTGAAGGCGTGATCATAGGAGTCGTATCATCGGTGATCGCGTATTTCGTCGAATGGTTCCTGTACGCGTATATCGAGAGGATGGTAGTGTCCGACTACCTGCAGATGATCGACGTCCTCACATTCGATGACGTCAGCAAGTACGTACTGTTCGGATTCCTTGCCATAGGCATCCTGACCGGTGTGGTGGGAAGCTCGATTTCACTCGGCAAGTATTCGAACAAATAGGGTGGATCCCGGGAGACAGAGTTTTGAAGAGGAATATAAAGAGGATCATTGCAGCCGTCCTGCTTATATGCGGAGTCATAGGGACTTCCATGACGGGCATGGGGGCCGGGAGCGACGCCACGGTCCAGTCGTACGAGCAGCAGATCGCCAACATGGAATGGCAGATCGAGCAGGCAAAGAACGAGCTGGAGGAGATCCGAAATCAGGAATATGCGACCTGGCAGGAGATAAGCAAGCTGGATGAGATAATCCAGTACAACGACCAGCTGAAGCACCTCGCCCAGGAGCAGCTGGACAATATCGGAGTCCAGATCAAGGAAACTAAGGACAACATAGAAGAACTGAACAGGCAGATCGAGACACAGGAATCGGCGTTCCTCGACCGGATGGTACAGTCATACATGGTGCAGGACGTGGACTATCTGCAGCTGGTGTTCGAATCCAAGAGCCTCGTGGATTTCCTCACGAGGATGGATACGGTGAATTCGATACTTGACTATGACAAGCAGGTCATCAGCCAGCTGAGGAAGAGCAAGGACGAGCTCCAGCTTCTGGAATCGAAGCTCAACGAAGCGGAGAGCATCCAGATGGACAGGGTGGCACAGTTCGAGAGCATCATAAAGGAAAACAACAGCGCGTATGAGTCTAAGCTCAACCGCATAAACCAGCTTCAGAGCGATGAGAGCAGCGCGGCTGAGATGTATGAATACTACAACCAGCAGGTAGCGGCCCTGAACACGGAACTTGAAAACTACCTGGCGGAACTGCAGAGACGCAGTCAGTCCCAGTATGTGGGCGGCCAGGGCGGATGGCCTCTGGAACCCGGCGCATGGTATTATGTGTCTTCCGAACAGGGCGAGCGGATCCTCTGGGGAAGCTACGACTATCATCTCGGCATAGACCTGGCCTGCGATAACGGGACTCCGGTCTATTCGTACAACGCAGGCACGGTCGTGACCAGCGCATGGCACGACAGCTACGGCAACTACGTGCTGATCGACCACGGCGGCGGAATCGCCACGCTGTATGCGCATATGAGGGAACGCTGCGTGGCCGCCGGAGATTACGTGGCGGCAGGACAGCTTGTCGGTTATGTTGGACTGACGGGCAACACGTCCGGATACCATCTCCATTTCGAAGTCAGGCTGAACGGCGTTGTCCAGAACCCCAGAAACTATCTCGTATTCCCGTAAACCGAAACAATAGATGCTTTCAGAAGCAAGGTGAGATTAATAAATGAAAAAAACTTCAATCGTAATACTGATACTGGTAGTGATCCTTCTCATACTGGCGACCTTTATGATCACACACATAGTCGACTATGTCGGATATGAGAAGAAACTGGCGCAGATCTCCCAGAACAACAGCACGGATACCTCCGAGCCGGCAGACACGTCGAAACCTTCAGACACCGGTTCTGCGGAGAAGGATCCCGAACCGTCGGGATCTTCCGCCTTCATAAGAAGCGTCATGTCGAAGCTCGAATACATCGACAGCATGTACAGGGAGAATTACGTCTACAAGCTTGACGATGAAAAGCTTACGGACGCCATCCTGTCGGCGTATGTGGAAGGCGCAGGGGACGAATTCGGGTCGTATTACAATACTGAGACGTATGAAGAGGTCCAGGAGGATTTCGATGCGGAGTTCTCAGGCATAGGCGTTTCCGTGATTTACAACACTGATTACGACCTGATCGAGATCATAAACGTGCTCCCGGATTCTCCCGCCCTGGAGGCAGGCCTTATGCCCGGAGACCTGATATACAAGGTCATAACCGAGGACGGAGTTGAATATGTCGAGGAACTCGGTTACTATCCGACGATCGGCAAGCTGCGCGGACCGGAAGGCACCATCGCGGAATTCTCGGTCCTGCGCGGTGAGGAAGGCAAAAAAGAGGAGATCGAGTTCAAGATAACCAGAAGGAAAGTCACGGAAGTGACAGTGACAGGCCATCCCTACGAGCTGGATCCAACGGTAGGGATCGTCCGCCTGGCGGAATTCGACAGCAAGACTCCTTATCAGTTCGTCGAAGTTGTGAACGACCTTCTGGATTCAGGATGCACAAAACTGGTGTTCGATGTCAGGAACAATCCAGGCGGAGAACTTACCAGCATCTGCTTGATCCTTGACGCGCTTCTTCCCGAGGGGCCGGTCATCAGGCTTGTGGACAGGGACGGCAACATCGAAACTGCATATACATCCGACGAAAACGAACTTGACGTTCCGATGGCGGTCGTATGCAACGGCAGCACCGCGAGCGCGGCGGAACTTTTCACCGCGGCTCTTAAGGACTACAACAAGGCCACGATCGTGGGGACCACAACGTACGGCAAGGGCTGCATGCAGACAATGACTGAGCTTCCCTTCGGCGGTGCGATCTCCATAACAACCAGGCTTTACAACCCTCCGTTCTCTGACAACTATCACGGCATAGGAGTCGAGCCCGACGTGGTGGTGGAAGCCGAGGGTGCGCTGCTCGAGAAGAACTTCTACAAGGTTACCGATACGGAAGACAACCAGCTGGCGGCAGCTGTGGCAACATTTTCAAAATAACGAACAAAACTCACAAGGAGAAGGATATGGAAAAGAATACAAGAAAGTATACCATCGAGGGACTGCAGAAACTCATTGACGAACGTGATTACCTGAAAGGCGAGAAAACAGAGGAAATCAAGAAAAGTCTGGCTTTCGCACGTTCTCTCGGAGACTTTTCCGAAAACAGCGAACTTGACGCCGCCAAAGACGAACAGGGTCAGGTTGCCGCAAGGATAGCCGAGCTGGAAGAGCTCATTAAGAACGCAGAGATTATCACTGATACTGACGTGAAGGCGGACGAGATAAACCTTGGTTCCAGCGTGGTTCTGTATGACATACAGGACGACGAGGAGCTTGAGTATTCTATAGTAGGTACCAACGAAGCGGATCCCGTCCACGGAAAGATCTCCGACATGAGTCCCATAGGAGCTGCTCTTATCGGAAAGAAGACCGGAGACATAGTCATCGTGGAGACGCCGAGCGGCGACCGCCAGTTCAAGGTCATAAGCGTGGGACGCACGAAGGACGGAAAATAAGAAAGGCATAAACCAGGATGGATAACAGAAACGACAACAATCAGGCTTCCGTAAACGAATTCAATGAACTGAAGGTCCGCAGGGAAAAGCTGCAGAATCTGAGGGACTCAGGAAAGGATCCTTTTGTTATCACAAAATACGATGTGACCCATCACAGCGTCGAGATCAAAAACGGGTTTGAAGAGCTTGAGGGCAAGGAAGTCAGCGTCGCCGGGAGGATGATGTCCAAGAGGATAATGGGCAAGGCATCATTC
>CACZSC010000172.1 GCA_902783755.1 uncultured Ruminococcus sp.
AGGAAGGATATCCCGTGACGGCAGTGGAGCTTGTACAGCACAATCTGGATGTCCTGAGATCAAAGCTTGACGGCAGCGAGCCGATCACGGCCGTACAGGGAAACGCCCTGGACCTGTCGGCATTCCCGAACAGGTCTTTCGACATAACGATGCTCCTGGGTCCCATGTACCACCTGTACACTTTTGAAGACAAGAAACAGGCGCTGTCCGAGGCGGTTCGCGTCACGAAGCCCGGGGGATACGTGTTGGTGGCATACTGCATGAACGAGCCCACTGTGATCCAGTATGTTTTTCTCGGGAAACACCTGGATTATGCCACGGAACTGAATGACCTGCTGACGGAGGACTGGCACTGCAGAAGCGAACCGCAGGAGATATTTGACCTGGTCAGGACGGAGGATATCTCGAAGCTCAATTCCGGGTTCCCTCTTGACAGGGTCAAGCTGGTAGCTACGGACGGAGCGGCCCATTACATGAGCGGCTTCATAGACGAGATGGATCCGATATATTTCTCCAAATGGATGGAATATCACTTTGCGACATGCGAGCGGCAGGATCTGATCGGGGCATCCAACCATACCCTCGACATCCTGAAGGTCCGCGGATAGGTCCGCAGCAACACCCGGGACCGTACGTTAAATAACTGAAAAGGAGCGCGCCATGGAATACACCTATCAGCCGGAAGAATACGCGAAACAGCTGGCGGAGTACTATGAGCTTGAAAAACTGTCATTCTCCCCGGAGGACGGCAGGGAGCATATCATAGCGAAGCTTGAGGAGCGCAGCGCGAAAAAGCGCGTCATCGCGGACACCGCCAATACCATGATACGGGAATACATTGAGACATTCGAGAAAGACCCGGAAGCCGTCACTGCCGAAGACGCAGAAAAGCTGGACAGTTTCATCCGGGCGATGCAGACAGGCCAGGGGCTCAACAGCCGGTGCCCGGATCCCGCCATCATGCTCCGGGCCCAGCGGATACGCAAGGATTACTATGAAAAGAACGGAGATCTTGAGGAGACCGTGGGTTGCATCAACAACTGCAACCATTACTATCTTCAGCTCTTCGCCATGCATTCCAGCACCTTCAGCGGCACTCCCTACCGGGAGGAGGCGCTGAGTCTGAAAGACCGGTTCACCGAACTGTCGGCGTACCGGAGAGCCCAGTTCATGACGGTGGTAGCCCGTATGACGGCGGTACAGATGAGGGGTTTCGACTCCGGGGATTTCTCCATGGACAGGGTCTGGGAAGCCTGCAGTCTCCAGGAGGAACTGGCAGAGGCTGACCGCGCGTTCCCTCCGGCCGGGGATCCCGATCCCAGAGCCGAGGCTTCCGGCGTGCCCCCGTACTACGCGGACATGCTCCTGCAGAACTGCGAGATCCAGGCGGTCAATACGTTCTGCGACTACTGTGTCCACGAGAAAGACCGGGGCAGGATCCCGGACATCGGGTCCATGAGGCCGAAGATCTCACATATACTGGACAGACTCCGCTCCGATGTCGAAAACGGACGGAACCTGGTGGGGATCCCGATACATATGGAGCTGCTCCTCGCCATGGCGGATCTCCATCTTGGGAATATAACGAAAGAGGGATTCTTTGAAAAGTGCGAACAGTTCAGGCAGGACGCCCTGGCTCTGGATCCCCGCCTGCAGCTCATCATCCTGTCGGACGTCGACAACACGTATCTCACATATCTGTACAAATACAGCGGTCTGGAGCCTGAAAAGATAAACAGCCTGTGCCGGGCAAGGCTCGACGAGTCCCTGCCGAGGCTGCTGCAGACCGCGAAGCTGGCCAACGACATCCATTTCAATGCCATCCCCATGAAGTACGTGACCTGCGCCTCGTATATAAGCAGGTTCTCCGATTTCGCCGGCACGGTGCTGGACCTTTCGGTCTATTCGGACAAGGCTCTGTTCATACATACGGCGATGGTAAGGGAGATGAGCCGGGCAATCTTCGATCATCTGATCGACGAGGATCCGGGCTTCTTCACCGGCGTGGCCGGCCGTGACGCAGAATACATCCGGGATCATAAGGAAGAGATGCGGGCCCTGCTGGATGACTGCTGCATGTATCACGACCTCGGTAAGTTCTGGATGACGGACATTACCGACAACTCCATGCGGCGCCTGACCGACGAGGAGTTCTCCCTCATAAAGGAACACCCCCTGAGGTTCGATGACGTGTATGCCCGCACCGACCGGAGCGACGAGCGCTTCATGTGCATACGGGACTGCGCTCTCACCCACCATCTCTGGCACGACGGCACCAGGGGCTATCCCGCAGTGCCCCAGACGAAGAACCGTCCCGTCGCTGACATCAGCGCCATAGCGGACGGCATGGACGCCGCCACAGACTTTCTGGGGCGTCCCTACAACAGCGGCAAGAACGTGGACCAGCTGACGGAGGAATTCCGGGCCGGCTCG
>CACZSC010000173.1 GCA_902783755.1 uncultured Ruminococcus sp.
GTCCAGGGCGCATACACCCGCGACATGCTCGATTCACAGCTGAAGACCGAATTCGTAAGCGCTCTGCAGCCCGTATTCGGCAAGCTTTCCTACACAGGCCTGAGACCCAGCGAGCTCCCGGCTCACGCAAACGAGCTCTGCGACCTCATGAACGAAGAGCTGACCAAGAAGTGGGGCGAGCTCCGCGGTCTTTCCGTCATCTCCGTCGCTCTCAACCCGATCACCCTGACCGAGGAAGACGCTGAGATCATCAAGAATGCTCAGAAGGCAGCCATCAACCGCGATCCCACAATGGCAGGCGCAACCCTTATCCAGGGCCAGGTCGATGCAATGAGAGACGCAGCAAACAACGCGAACGGCGCAATGGCAGGATTCATGGGCGTGAACATGGCAGGCGGAGTTGCAGGCAACACGGCAGCCAACCTCTTCGCTATGGGCGCTCAGCAGGCTCCCGCCGCTCCCCAGGCTCCCGCTGCAGACGTGTGGACATGCCCCGGATGCGGACATCAGTCCACCGGCAAGTTCTGCACCGAATGCGGAACCAAGAAGCCCCAGGCTCAGGGAACATGGGTCTGCCCGACCTGCGGAAGAGAATGCACCGGCAAGTTCTGCTCTGAATGCGGAACCAAGAGACCGGAGTCCCAGGGACCGGCAAAATGCCCGGCATGCGGATTCGAGATCGCTGATCCCGCAACGAAATTCTGCCCCGATTGCGGAGCCAAACTCAACTGACATATAACCGAGAAAAAGTAAAGGAGGCCTGAAGTGGCTAATTTACTTGAATACAAATGTCCGAACTGCGGAGGCTCCATCGTTTTCGATTCAGCCTCCCAGTCGATGAAATGCCCCTACTGTGATTCGACGTTCGCGGTGGCGGATCTGGAAGGCAAGGACGATGTCCTCAACACCCAGGCGCCTCAGGACGATCTGAACTGGGACAACTCCGCAGGCGACGAATGGTCCGCAGCCGAGAAAGAGGAAATGCGGATCTACGTATGCCAGTCCTGCGGCGGCACCATCATGGGAGAGGCCACCACGGCGGCATCATCGTGCCCCTACTGCGGCAACCCAATCGTGATGACGAACCAGTTCGCGGGCTACCTGAAACCGGACTACGTGATCCCATTCAAGCTGGACAAGAAAGCTGCGATAGAGGGTCTGAAAACGCACATAAGCGGAAAGAAGCTCCTGCCGAAGATCTTCAAGGACGAGAACCACATCAATGAGATCAAAGGCATGTACGTGCCATTCTGGCTTTTCACCGCGGACGCTTACGCGGACGTGAGTTTCAAGGCTACGAAGGTGCGTACCTGGAGCGACTCCAGGTATAACTACACGGAGACTTCCCATTATCAGGTCAGACGCGCGGGAGACATATCGTTCGATCATGTTCCCGTGGACGGCTCATCTAAGATGCCGGACGACCTGATGCAGTCCATAGAGCCCTTCGATTTCTCAGAAGCGGTGGATTTCCAGACGGCGTATCTTTCCGGCTACCTGGCCGACAAGTATGACGTCACGAAGGATGACTGCGTGGAGATAGCCAACAACAGGATCAAGCACACGGCTGAGCAGGCGTTCGCCTCTACGGTAGGCGGCGGATACACTTCCATCATACCTACAAACTCGGCAGTGCAGCTTAGCAACGGCTATTCGAAATACGCCCTGTATCCCGTCTGGCTTCTGAACACCACCTGGAACGGAAACACGTACACATTCGCCATGAACGGACAGACAGGCAAATTCGTCGGCGACCTGCCGGTGGACAACAAGGCCGCTTGGCGCTGGAGAATAATCATAACCATCCTCGTAGGTCTCGGTGTATACGGAATAATCTTCCTGCTCCGGGCCATGGGAATACTGTGAGGAGGTGCGTTATGAAGAAAAGAATCCTCATCTCCTTCCTCCTTGCGCTGATCCTTGTCCTGTCATGCGTCATGACAGCGTCTGCCTACAGCGGGCCGGAACTTCTCGTGGATGAAGCAGGTCTTCTGAACGAGACAGATTCCGCATACATCCGCGACTATCTCGGGGAGATCACCGACAGATACGGCATGACGGTCAGCATCGTCATCAAGAACGGTATCGACGGCGAGATGGGCGACGTGGTGAAACAGATCTACGGTGACATGGGCTACGGCGAAGACGGTGTCATGCTCTTCATCGACATGGAGCAGATGTACTACTGGAACCTGACGTCCGGTTCCTTCACCGACTATCTCAACGATGAACGCAGCGGGCAGCTGGACAATGCCATCATCTCAAACTTCAGCGACAATCCGTACAACGCCTTCAGGGAATACTCAAGGCTGATCGAAAGGTTCCTCGCCGAGGGGCCGGCCGACAACAGCACAACGGCTGCCATAGGTGACACCGGCAGCACGGACAACTTAACCGGTGTTCCTCTCCTTGTCGATGACGCGAACCTTCTCACAGAAGAGCAGTTCTCTTATCTGAACTACCTTCTTGAGGAAGTCTCGAAAAAGCACAACGCCACGGTCGCCATCGTCACGAAGAACGGCATCACCGGTACCGTCGAGTCCTATACCGACGACTATTACGACTACAACGGTTACGGAGTAGGCACCAACCACGACGGATGCATGTTCCTGATAGATATGAACTCCAGAAGGTTCCATATAAGCACCACGGGCAACGGGATCCAGGCCCTCACCGATTACGGCATGCAGGAAATGGATGACGAGATGACCCCGTACCTGAGGAACGGCCAGTATTACGAGGCGTTCAGGATCTTCGTATCCAAGGCGGACGATTACTACACGCAGTACGAGAACGGCACGCCCTATGACAATCCGTTCTACAGACCGGATTCTGAATCTCCTTCGCTTGAGAGAGACGGCGCACCCGGAGTCGGCGCAGGAGTCCTCTCCGGCGTCATCGGCTTCCTGGCCTCCCTGATAGGAGTAGGCGGGATGAAGTCAAAGCTGAAATCCGTAAGGTACCAGCCGGCAGCGAACTCATACGTCCGGGACAACAGTATGGACATGGTCATAAGCGAGGACAACTTCCTGTACAGCAATGTGACCCAGACGCGGCGCGAGACCGAGTCAAGGGGAGGCGGCGGAGGAAGCTCCGTCCATGTGGGATCCTCCGGAACTTCCCACGGCGGTCATTCGGGATCGTTCTGATCCGGTACACAGACAAATCACGGGATCTGCAGAAGCATCTGCAGGTCCTGTTTTTTCGAAAAAAAGGAAATATGCATGCAAGACCGGAAAAGCCCTTGTGAAATCGTTTTATTTGTGATACAATTCCAGTTGTGAAAATTTGGTCCCGTTCGCGGAACCGGAACGGAGGTATTAGATGAGATCCGACATAATCCATGTTTCCAGCACGGGAAAAGGATTCAAGGAAGCGCTGGCCCAGGCGGAAGCCGTTGCTGCGTACAAGTCCCTGGATAGAAAGGAAGGCATCCAGCTCCGTCTTCTGACCGAAGAGATGATGGGTGTCATGCAGGCGATAACAGGTGACCGTAAAGCGGATTTCTGGATCGAAGATACAGACGGGGATTTTGAACTGCACCTGAAGACCGTCACGAATGTCAACAGTGAGATGCGCGAGCAGCTTCTCGCAACATCCAGTACCGGAAAGAATATGGCGGCAAAAGGTTTCATGGGCAAGATCCGGGAACTCTTTGAAAAAGCGCTTGAACCGGTCTCGGCCGCAGGCGTCAGCTACTATACCGAAGGCTGGATGTACGGAGATCCCGACGGTTTCATGCCGGACATGTGGTCCTTCTCAAGGTATATCGACACAGTAGACGAAGCTCAGGTCCCGAAGGAAGAATGGGACGAACTGGAAAGATCCATAGTGAAGAATATAGCTGATGACGTGCAGATCAGCATATCCGACAACACGGTGGAAATGATAATAAAGAAAAAATTCTGATTCGGAGGTATAAAAAAATGACAATTAGGAAAGAACAGAACGGAACAGCTTTGACAATTTATCTTGAAGGCAGACTCGACACAACGACAGCCCCTGAATTGGAGGAAGAGTTGAAGACAGCTCTCGATGATGTCACTGAACTGACTGTCGACCTCGGAAAGCTCGACTACATGAGTTCCGCAGGACTGAGAGTGATGCTGAGCACCCAGAAGAGGATGAACCGCCAGGGTTCCATGACCGTGGTCAACGTAAACGACGTCCTCATGGAGATATTCGAAGTCACCGGGTTCGATACAATACTCGACATCAAATAAGGAAAACTGAAATAAGTGGCAGGATCATATCCACATGGCCCTGCCATATTATTTATCCGGAGGAGATTATGCCTGAAAAAAGTGTAAGACAGATGAGCAGGTTTGAAAGGGAGCACAATTCCCTTTCGGCCCGAACTTTCAGAGCGATCATTTCGTCCTCGATCCTTATAGGGCTCGTGGCCCTGCTGATCGGGCTCGGGCTTTTCGTCTACGTCCTCACGACGCGGTACATAGACACCGCTTTCAATGCGTCAAAGATAGCGGAATCCATCACTGAAAAAGTCCTGGACGTCAAGCCCACGGTGGACGAAATAATGGAGATCTACAATTCTCTGGATCCCGAACGTTTTGCCGACATCGAAGCTGCGGCCTACAAGAGAGAGGAACGGGGCACGAAGGAATTCGGCCTGATGTTCAAAGATTACTTTCAGGCTTTCTACGACATCGAGTTCGAAAAGGACTTCCTGCAGATACGATCCATACTTGAGGATTTCAGAAAAAGCAGCGGTGTTGACGACATCTACCTTGCCATGTATGACGCGGAGAAGAACCGTCTGATACATCTTGTCGATCCCGACGATTCCGATGAAACGGGTTCCCTTACAGGCGAGTTCGATATAGTTTCCGAAAAGCAGGTCTCGAAATTCCTCGTCTGGGACGGAGAAGGCAAGCTGTATGAGATAGCCAACTCTAAAAGATTCGGACTCATGGCGACTGCAGGCGTTCCCGTAAAGGACGATAACGGTGAGACCGTCGCGTTTTTCCTGGCCGACATAAGACTTAACAACGTGGTGAACGGCGCGAAGATGTTTTTCCTGCTGTACGCTGTGTCGATGTTTGTTATAGTCAATATCGTGGCTCTCGTGACGGCCTTACGCATGAAGAAGAAACTGGTCGATCCCCTCAACAGCATCGCAGAAGCCGCGAGCGGATATGTGAAGGACAGAAAGTCCGGCATAGATACGACTGACCATTTTTCCAAACTGAATATCAGGACAGGGGACGAGCTCGAGAACCTGGCGCTGATAATGGCGGATATGGAAAAAGACCTGACCGAATATGAGGAGAATCTCACGAAGGTAACGGCAGAAAAGGAACGTATCGGTACAGAGCTTGAACTGGCCACCCGGATACAGGCAGACATGCTCCCGAACATTTATCCCGCGTTCCCCGAACGACCCGAATTCGATATATATGCAACCATGACACCCGCCAAGGAGGTCGGAGGTGACTTCTACGACTTCTTCCTGATCGATGATGATCACCTCGGCCTGGTTATGGCTGACGTGTCCGGCAAAGGCATCCCTGCAGCGCTGTTCATGATGGCGTCGAAGATCCTCATCGGCAATTATGCCATGAGCGGTAAATCTCCCGGTGAGGTCCTTGCGGCCGTGAACGATCAGATATGCAGCAATAACCGTGAAGAGATGTTCGTTACCGTCTGGCTGGGCGTCCTTGATCTTCGCACCGGCCTCATAAAAGCGGCGAATGCCGGCCATGAGTATCCGGTACTGAAAAAACCGGGCGGCCGGTTCGAACTCATAAAGGACAAGCACGGGTTCGTCATAGGCGGAATGTCCGGAATGAAATACAGGGAATATGAGATCCAGATGGAATCCGGTTCCAAGCTCTTCCTGTACACTGACGGAGTGGCTGAAGCCACTGACGCCAGCGGTGAGCTGTTCGGCACAGAGCGCATGACAGAAGCCCTCAACTGTGCGGCGGATGGAACCACATATGACGTTCTCGGAGCAGTTACGGATGCCATCGGGGAATTCGTGCAGGAGGCCCCGCAGTTCGATGACATCACCATGCTCTGCCTCGATTTCATCGGTGAAAAAGGAAAAGATCTCGGCAAGAAGGCCATAGTGAGGGAGATCACCATGATTGCCGAGCAGGCCAGTGTCAAACGGATCCTGGATTTCATAGACTCCGAACTCGAAGAGGCAGGTTGTCCTCATAAGGCGCAGGCACAGATCGGCGTGGCAGCCGACGAGCTTCTGAGCAACATAGTTCAGTACGCCTATACCCCCGAGGTGGGCTCTGTCACAGTAAGGCTGCACATCGAAAAGGATCCCGATGTCGCCGAGATATCATTTATCGACAGCGGACATCCTTATAACCCTCTTGAGCACGAAGATCCGGACGTAACCCTTTCCGCAGACGAAAGAGAACCGGGCGGGCTGGGCATCTTCCTTGTGAAGAAAACCATGGACGACGTCTCATATGAGTACCGGGACAACAAGAACATCCTGAAAATAAGAAAACAGCTGGCATGATCAGAACACAAAAAAGTCACGCCCTTCCGAATCATTTCGGAAGGGCGCTTTTGCTTGTTGAGTTGGTCAGCTGAGTGCCAGTGGATTTCTCCGGTCGGTGTGCATCATGGCTGATCCTCTATCACTTCAATGGTGACATCCAGTTTGTCATTGACTGTTACAAGATACTCAGTCAGGGTAACTTCGGACTTGAAGGTCTCCGTCACAGTGAGGATGGTGCTTCCGGGCGTCAGCCCGCTTAACGTGTATACATCCGTGTATCCCGCGCCGTTCAGATTGTCATGATTTGATTTGTGATACACTCTCTCCTTGAGAACGGAGACAAGACCGGGGTTTTTCAGTTCGATGCTGTACTCCGGACCGCCTCCGGAATAGGATGAAAACTGAAGTTCCACTTTTTCAGAGCCCCATCCTATGCACCCCGCCAGGGGCAGGAGGATCAGAAGCACAATGATGGCCGGTAAGATGCGGTACAGGATTTTTCTGTTTCCCGTCATACCATCAGCCCTCACGGCGTCCACAATCCGCCAACTGTTCTCCACAGCATAAGGACAACAGCGTAACGCGGGCAGTCAATATTAGGGTTTATTGTATAAGTCACATCTTCCGTTAGATTGATATTTAGGGCCCAGTTCGCAGCCTCGGAATACCAACCATCAGTCCCGATGCCCAGAGTCCTGTACAGGAACGTGACCATATGAGCTATCGACAGAGTGCCGTTGGGACTGAAGTGCGTGCTGTCAACGCCTTTTGTGATCCCGTTCTCGACCGCCCACTGGATCGCCTTCTTATAGTAATCAGCTTCCAGGTCCACGAATTTCGATGATTCAGGGTCGCCCTTCGGTTCCGGACAGCCCATCGCTCTCCAGAGGAAGGTCACGGCCTGGCCGCGGGTCACGGTATCATAGGTTCCGAAACGAGTGTCCGTCACGCCTGTAGTCACCTGAGGTGTCGTGTAATACGCCCAGTAGATCGCCGAGTAGAAAGGATCGCTCAGCGTCACGTCGGTGAACGGAAGCACGGGCGCCTCCGCCACATCGAACAGTATCCTGATCGATTCAGCGTATCCGTATGCTCTGATCTTCGATAAATACTCATATGCCGCCGGATTCAGTTCTATAGTCCCGTTGCCGGCATAATACTCGTTCCAGGTTATCTCCATCAGCTGGACTCCGTCATCAGACGCATCGTAAAGGACCATCTCCGTGTAACCGTCCTTGTTAAGGTCATAGGCGATGCGTTCGTCGTCTGCCTGGATGGAAACGAGTCCGGCATATTCGCAGGCAGCCATGGTGATCCTGAAAGGCTCGAAATCCTGCGTGAATCTTTTCAGGGAACCGCTCGTCAGGTCTATTACCTCTTCAGTCATCGTATAAGGGTACCAGGTCTCCATCGCGCCGACGAACAGCACTGTCACCAGGATGCTTCCGGGGACCCACGGATAATCGAAGCTCACGTAATATGGGTCTTCACCGTTTACGATAACCCTCGTACTGGTCGGGTCAAATGAATAGAAAGTATCCGTCTTGGGAAGGACAGTCACCACCAGCCTGTATGTCTTTCCGGCGACAACCGGGTCTGTAGCCTCCATCAGACGGTTTTCATCGAGATCCTCCCAGGTATATGCATAAATACTGCAGTTAGGCGAATTGACCAGTACCGGTTCATACTTATCGCCGACGAGAGCCTCTCCCTCTACAGGACATGCTACGAAGATCTGTACCTTGTCATCTATCAGCGCGCCTCCGCCCGCCGACGCCGGAACCGCCGCCGGAACAAGTACTGCGATGATCATGAATAGCGGGAGAATGAAAGATAAGATCCTTGTTGTTTTCTTCATGACAGAAAGCATCCTTTCTTGTTCTTCACCTGTGATGTTACCTTTTAATAATTCTCAGCGTGTATTTCGAAATAGCTCATGGGATGGTTGCATACCGGGCATACCTCGGGAGCCTTCTTCCCGATCACTATATGTCCGCAGTTCCTGCATTCCCAGATCTTTATCTCGCTCTTCTCGAATACCGTGGCTTCATTGACATTCTTCAGCAGCGCGCGGTATCTCTCCTCATGATGCTTCTCGATAGCGCCCACGAGCCTGAACTTCCTTGCCAGTTCCGGAAATCCTTCTTCCTCGGCTGTCTTTGCGAATCCCTCGTACATGTCCGTCCATTCGAAGTTCTCGCCTTCAGCTGCGTGCTCAAGGTTGGCAGCGGTATCCCCTATGCCTTCCAGTTCCTTGAACCACATTTTTGCGTGTTCCTTTTCGTTTTCGGCAGTCTTGAGGAACAGGGCCGAGATCTGCTCATACCCTTCCTTCTTCGCGACCGATGCGAAATAGGTGTACTTGTTCCTTGCCTGGGACTCGCCTGCGAAAGCGGCTTCCAGGTTCTTTTCTGTCTGTGTTCCAGAATACTTGCTCATGATGTCCTCCCTTTATATTGTTTTTTTGGTTTCACTGTTTATACTGTCCGCGTATCTTACGGTCTCCATGGCATCTCTTGCGTATCTGTCTGCCCCGATGGAGTCGGCGTATTCCTGAGTCAGCACTGCGCCTCCAACGACGACCCTGCACCATGGGGCGTGCTCCCTGATCTGCCTGATGGTCTCTTCCATTGCCGGGACCGTGGTCGTCATGAGAGCAGACAGGCCAAGCAGCGGAGCTTTGCAGCTGACCACGCTGTCCACTATGACTTCAGGCGGAACGTCCTTGCCGAGATCCGTCACGTCGAATCCGTAGTTCTCGAGCAGCAGCTTCACTATGTTCTTGCCTATGTCGTGTATGTCACCGTGGACCGTCGCTATGACGACTTTGCATTTTTTGCCTTTTGCCTGTTCCACGGAAGAGCCTGCCAGCGCAGACCTGATCTTTGTGAAGGACGCCTTTGCGGCCTCCGCGCTCATCAGAAGCTGGGGAAGGTATACGATTTTAGACTCATATTTCCTTCCTACCTCGTCCAGAGCAGGGATGACCTCGCTGTTTATCACGTCCAGCGGATCCCTTCCCTCCTGAAGCATCGCGGCCGTGAGGCTCCCGGCCTCATCCTTCATCCCGTTCACGATGGCAGAAACAAGATCCGTCGCCCCGGCGGAAATGCCGCCGTCAGTTTTCCCTGTTGCAGAAGACGCGGCCGTCCCGGAGACCGTCTGCGGAAGTTTTTCCGCGAATCCTATGTAGTCCGTGCAGTTCCCGTCAAGTCCCGCCAGAGCCTTGAATGACATGTATGCCTTCATCATGTCGTCCGAATACGGATTGATGATGGCGCATGACAGCCCTCTCGCCATAGCCATGGTAAAGAACGAGCTGTTTATGATTTCTCTCCTCGGCAGTCCGAAGGAGACATTGGAGACCCCCAGGGATGTCCTGCATCCGAGGACGGTCTTTATCAGGCTGATGGAATCAAGCGTCACCTTCGCCGCATCCTTTCCCGTTCCTATGGTCAGGGCCAGCGGGTCGAACACGATATCTTTTTTTCTGATGCCGTATCTCGCGGCTTCATTGAGTATCTTTCTCGCTATGGCCAGTCTTCCCACCGCGGTCTCCGGGATCCCGGACTCGTCAAGTGTTAGCGCCACCAGGACTCCCCCGTACTTTTTCGCTATAGGGAAGATCCTGTCCATGGATTCCCGCTTTCCGTTCACGGAGTTTATCATGGCTTTTCCATTATACCGCCTGAGGGCGTTTTCCATGGCTGCGGGGTCGGACGTATCGATCTGGAGCGGTATGTCAACCACCGACTGGAGCTCGCATACAGCTCTAGTAAGCTCTGTCTTTTCGTCTATCTCCGGAAGTCCCACGTTCACGTCGAGTATGTGGGCTCCCTTTTCCTTCTGACCGATTCCTTCCCTTAAGATGTATCCGGTATCGCCGGATCTCAGAGCCTCCTTGAATGCTTTCTTTCCGGTCGGGTTTATCCGCTCTCCTATGAGGACGGGGGCCTCTCCGAAAACTACGGCATCAGCGTATCCCGACACCATGGTATGGTTCTTTGCCTTTATCCGTACAGGTCTTGCGCCTGCTGCTTTTGCAGCCAGGCCCTTTATATACTCCGGCGTGGTCCCGCAGCATCCGCCTGCCAGCCTCACGCCTTTTTTTATCATTTTTCCGACTTCTTCCGAAAACTCTTCCGGGCCCACATCGTAGACGGTCTCTCCGTTCTCGACTTTCGGCAGTCCCGCGTTTGGCTTCATGATCACTGGCACCGAAGCATATGCGAGATATTCCTCAACGACGGGTGAAAGGGCCTTCGGTCCCAGGGAACAGTTCACGCCTATGGCATCCGCTCCCAGTCCCTCCAGCATGGCAACCATGGCCCTGGGGGATGCGCCGGTCATGAGCTTTCCGTCCTCACCGTATGCGTTGGTCACGAACACGGGAAGAGAGGATCCCTCCCTGGCACCTAGCACTGCCGCCTTGGTCTCGTATGAATCGTTCATGGTCTCTATGTATATGAGATCGGCTCCGTATCTCTCGCCAAGCCCGGCGACCTCCGAAAAGAGGCTTACCGCCTCCTCGAAATCCAGGTCCCCGTATGGCGCCAGCATCCTGCCTGACGGACCGACATCCAGGGCGACCCATTTTTCCTGCGGTGCGCCTGACTGTTCCGCTGCACGGCGCGCGTTCTCCACCGCCGCCTTTATTATCTCCTCCAGTTCCTCCTTCCCGAACTTCAGGGAATTCGCGCCGAAGGTATTCGTGCATACCAGATTCGCCCCGGCGTCAAAATAGTCCCGGTGTATTCCCGTGATTATGTCCGGGTGTTCAGTGTTCCATTTTTCGGGCAGCTCCCCCGGCTTCAGTCCGTTATGGTGTAGCTGAGTGCCCATGGCTCCGTCAAGGATCAGGATATTGTTTCTGATATATTCGGTTACCGTCATGCGCTTCATCCCTTTCTGCCGGTCCCGCCCGTATCTCTGAATGCGCAGTCTTTCATGCCGCACCCCGAGCATTTGTTTGAGCATCTGTCCCTTGCATCGTCTTCTTCAGTCCCGTCCCTGATGCCTATCACGCCGGTCACGGACTTTGTGGGGGTCATCATAAGACAGCTGTTCAGTGTAAGCCCTATGTGTTTCTGGCACTGGAGCCCGTTTATGATCTGCTTCTGGCATTCAAGTGAAAAGTCGCCGTATCCCGGGCTGTATCTCGGAACGGCCGTCTTTCCTTCCTTTATGAGCTCTTCGGTTACCTCGCGCTCGAAAAGATCGCACAGCGCCTCCACCCTCTCGGATCCCAGTGCGTCCGCGAGAAGGGCTCTTGCAGGCGATATCTTCGACATGGCGGTCACCGCCCTGTCGGTCCCTATCCCTGCCGTCGCCGCGAAGAACACCGCCGAGCTGCAGCCCGAAAGATGCTCCGCGAGATATTCAGATTCTATCTCCCCGAACTCAGAACTCACTTTCCCCTCTCCGACGGTTATGCCGCATTCGGCGCAGCAGACCTTCGGTGTCAGAACGGCTTCGCTCCCGCTGATCACCGTGTCCAGAAGCTCTGAAAGCGCTTTATCGCTTCCGCTATCTCCCCGGGGATCTCCCGAGTATCTGAGGACCGTTTTCCTGTCCGGGTCCCCCAGCTGTCCGGGTTTGTATGTTCTTACAGAAACTGTGATCATACTACGATTTTTGACAGATTGTCCTTTATTCTCGCAGCCACATCCGGCTGGTTCATCGAATACACGTGAACGCATTTTATCCCGTTGGCATACAGATCGATGATCTGGTCCGTCGCGTATACTATGCCCGCCTGTTTCATGGCCTCGTCCGATGTTCCGAAATGGTCCACCAGAGCCTTGAACCTCTGGGGAATGAAAGATCCCGAAAGTTTTACTGCCCTTTCGAGCTGGATCGCCTTGGTTATCGGCATGATGCCCGGGATCACCGGTGCCTTTATGCCGGCATCCCGTATCTTGTACAGGAAAGTGTAGAACAGATTGTTGTCGAAGAACATCTGGGTGGTGAGAAAATCGCATCCCTCGTTCACTTTTTCCAGAAGGTGCTGTATGTCCTCCGCCTGGTTCCTGCTTTCCGGATGGACCTCGGGATAGCATGCCCCGCCTATGCACATCTCGGGAGATATCTCCTTTATGTCCCTTATGAGATCCACCGCATGTCTGTACTCCCAGTGTGAACGGTCGCTCTTCTCGAGCTCTGGGGTAAGGTCTCCCCTCAGGGCCATTATGTTCTCGATCCCGGCGTCCTTTATGGCTGAGATCCTCTTTCTCACCGTATCCCTGTCGCTAGCAACGCAGGTCAGGTGGGCTATCGACGGCACGGAGAACCTTTCATTTATCTCCCTCGCGATATCGAGGGTATACTCGCTGGTTCCCCCGCCTGCTCCGTATGTCACGCTCATGAAGGCGGGCCTTAGGGTGGCCACCTTGCGTACAGCATCCTTTACGGACTCGAAGGCATAGTCAGATTTAGGCGGGAATACTTCGAATGACAGAAGCAGTCTGTCCTGTTTGAGAATTTCTGATATCTTCATAACAATGAATGAAACCGGCGCAGCTCGTGACATAATCCGAAACTGCGCCGAGTGTCTGGTCTTCAGGAAAGGCAGTCAGCTATTCCTTCTTCTCAGTTTTCTTTTCGGATATGGTCTTCATGACTTTCTTTTCGTTGTACAGGCCCAGGATCACTGCTCCGAGGACGCAGAAGAACACTGCCACGAAGGCAACGATGGTAAGGCCTGTGGAAGACGCGGTTATATCATTGGAATTGAGGTTCTGGGTGGTCCCGATTATTGCCAGGGACGTGAACACCAGCATCGCGATGGACTGGCCCCATTTCATGGCGAACGTACGGGCAGCGAAGAACATACCCTCTCTGTTCTCTCCGGTCTCGATACCGTCGGCCTCCGCTACGTCTGCGACGATGGACTGGGGTATTATGCCCAGGAGAGCCATCGGGAACGCCGCGATCACGCAGATCGCCACGCCGTATACCATACCGGGAAGCGGGATGAACCTGATGAGGGCGGTGATAAGGTACGCCAGCGCCAGGCCCAGGAACCCGAATATGACCAGTTTCTTCTTTCCGAACTTTCTGACAAGCCCGGATACGGTGGGATAGAACACGGCGGAAAGCACCGTCATGCCACCCATGAACACCATTGTCATGCTCTCGTCAAGATTCATGGAGACCTTTACGAAGAACGGCAGGCCCGTCTGGAAGAGGGTCAGGCCGATCCAGTACATTATATCGGATCCCACGAATACACGGAAATCCTTGTTCTTGAAGGTCGCCGCCAGGGACTTGAACATGTTCGATTTTGAAGGCTTGGTATCGACGAATTCCTTCTCCTTGAGGAGGAATGTGGGCAGAAGCATGCAGAAGCATGCGAGGACTGCTATCACGATGAAGCAGATCCTGTAGCTCCATCCGTATCCCACCATGGATCTGAGCATCCCGGCGAACACGAAGGGAGTATAGGCTATGAGAGTGCCGGCAAAGAAGGTAAGGGAGATGGCAGTAGAAATGAACATCCTGTCATCCTGGGTCTTTCCGAACTCCGAAATGAGCGCGTTGTATGGAGTGCAGTACATCGTCATGAACAGGTAGAACAGAACGATGAACACTGAGATCCATGCAATGTTTATTCCGCTGATGGTCTCAACGGGTGCGCAGAAAAGCAGAACGGTGACTATCGAAAGCGGTATCGCCGCCAGTCTCATGAAGGGGATCCTTCTTCCGTTCTTGTTGGTGCTCCTGTCGCTCAAGCTTGCGATGAGCGGGTCCGTGATGGCGTCGAAGATACGGCTGAGGGCCGTGATAAGGCCGAGGACCGTCAGGAATCCCAGGATAACGAGTCCGGGGATTATGTACTGGGTGGCTCCGGCTTCGATGTCTCCCTGCGTAGGAAGATAGAAAGTGACGAGCCATGCGTTGATAACGCCGCTCAGCATGGACCATCCCAGCTGTCCTATCGCGAAGATGATCATCTGCTTCTTGGTCAGTCTCTTCATCTCTTGACAATCGCGAAGTATCCTGTCTGAGGTGATACTTCCCTCCTATGTTAGAATTTCCCGTTTCAGACCTACGGAAATCATCTGTCTGACGCCCGTTGAATTATTAAATGCGGTTTATATATTTTAAAACCGGCGTCTTGTGACTGTCTGAATTCTAACACAGTTTGCGATTTTTGTCAAATATGACGATTATGACAAGTTTTCAGGTTAACTATTTTGTCATTTTGCAGCCGCAGTAGCTGCAGAAATTGCTGTCCGGAGCCACAGGACGCCCGCATCCGGGGCAAACCGTCTCCCCGGCAGGCTTCGGATCCGGATCATAGATATTCTGTTCGTAGTGGGGCAGTACTGTCCCGCATCCCGGGCATCTCACTTCTCCGTCGTATCCCGTGAATCCCCGGTTGGCCACCACTGAGTTGAACAGAGGATTGTGGTGGACCTCCGTTGCGCGGTATACGAAGCCCGCACCGCAGTTGAAGCAGGTCGTGCAGTATCTTCTGACCTGCGGGGTTCCCTGGTTGATAATCTCTGCCATGGCGTCACCTCCAGATATGAAACAAAACTAATTATACATTTCCTCTCTCAATATATCAAGTATATCCCTGATATCGTCCACTATCCATTCCGGGGACGCCTTTTCGGAAAGCACCTTCCCTGAGAACGAAGTGGTGACCCCGATCACGCGGCATCCCGCTGCATGCCCGGCGATTATGCCGTTCACGGCGTCCTCCACCACGATACAGTCCTTCGGGTCCACTCCGATCTTCCCGGCCCCCGTGATGTATATATCCGGCGCCGGCTTCTTTCTCTTTGCGTCCTCAGCCGAGAGTACCGTGCCGAAATCAGAAGGCGCGAGCCCTATGCACCTGATGTTCTCGTTCACCTTGACCAGGTCCGCAGCGCTGCAGACCGCGGTCCTGAGGCCCATTTTCATGACCTCCCTCACGGTATCCCCGGATCCCGGCAGCGCGATCCCCGCGCCTGAAGCCCTTTCAAGGTACAGTCTGAGGGCGATCTCCTTCATCTTCACGTCATACGGTACGCCGAGAGACTCGGAGACTCCCCCGATGAGCCGGTCCTCGCCGGATCCCACGAAGGGGATGAAGTCTTCCGGCGACGCATCAAGCCCCCA